>CAJXQP010000092.1 GCA_913058275.1 uncultured Gammaproteobacteria bacterium
CCTCGGTCTCGTGGGCTCGGAGATGTGTATAAGAGACAGGATCCATAGCAGATATCCTGTTTCTTGCGTTGCTCTAAAAAAATCGTGTATTGAATAAATTCGTTAAACGACTGATGCTCATATAGAGCATCAGAATTGGGTGGCGATTGGAAATACCCTGCTTCTCGATCAGGCTATCACAGGCCAGTGATCATCAAGCACTGGAATCTGGCGCACGAGCATAGGATATGGGGCGAGACCTTAGAAATTCAAGCGTGCTGCGTGTGAGAAGTGGCTTGCTAGCTATTGAATAGTCATGCGCAGGCTGGGGATATTATTGGCTTTCAAGAGCTGCTCTGCCTCTTGCAATATACTGCTGCTGGTATAGGGCCCAGATTGGACAAGAAAGAGGGTTCGGCCCAGCAATTCCTGCTGTTTAACATTCACATCGAGACCTATCAGTTTCTGCCGTTCATTTTCAGTGCTAGCCGAATCGAATTGCTGGAATGCCCCGGACTGCAGAATGAATCCGGGGTCTAAGATTTCTTCAGTTTCCGTAAGGGTGCCCGGCACTGTCGCCTCAGACCCTTCGGTGACTCCTGCTTGCTGCGCTGTTAGTTCTACAGGGTTGGCATCTACAGAGACTTCGTAGGCGGGTAACTCGGTATAGAATTCGAGTTGCAATTCTTCCTCAGCAGGCTCTTCGGGAACGGCCAATGTGGCTGGTTGGCTTACAGGGGGCGCATTGATCGCAGCCGCTTGATTGATGTTCAGTGGTGGAACGTTTCCTGAAAGATAGAAAAGGAAGCAGCCAAACACACCCAGCGCCAGTCCCACAATCACCCCTGTGAACATCAGAGACCATGCGGGTGGTGTAGCAACGATTTTGCGCTCTAAGAGCGGTTCCGGCTTTATTTTGGCGAAATCTTGCGTCATGACTCTAGTAAGGTTTCCACAGGCCGCAGCCCTAATTTAAGTTATTGTTTTAAATAGCAATAATAGCTAGAAAACTATTCGCCACCTCAATTATCGGTTGTCTGCCGGTAAGCTATAGCCGAATCGAGAGACTTTTCCCCAATTGGGGAATAACCCCAGGCTCCTTAGACTAAATCTTGTGGGTCCACATCAATGCTGAATCTGACTGATCTTGGAAGTTTCATGCTTTCTAGCTCCGCGCACAGAGAGGAAAGCAGTGCCTGCAGGTTACCGCGTTTATCGGTTTTCAGCAGCAACTGCACACGGTACTTGCCCGCTCTTTTCTCCATAGGTGCAGGAAGTGGACCCAATTGTTCGATGGGCAAGGAATTATGCGCAGAAAATCTCTGGCAAAATTGTGCTATTCCATCAAGAAATTGCAGTGCCGGTTGCATTTCACTCGCCTCCGTTCTCAACAAACACAGGTGAGAGAATGGCGGTAACTGCGCAGCCATTCTTTCCTGCAGTTGGCTCTGGGAGAATTCAGAGTAGGTTTTATTGGCTAAGCTTTGCAGCGTCTCGTGAGAAGCATGGCGTGACTGGATTAGAACCTCGCCGGGGCGATCGGCTCGGCCGGCTCTGCCTGCGACTTGCACTATGGTCTGCCCCATGTGTTCTTGGCCGCGAAAGTCGGCACTGAATAAACCAGAGTCGGCATCGAGAATGGCCACCAGTGTAATGTTAGGAAAGTGATGTCCTTTCGCGAGCATTTGCGTACCCAATAGGATGCAAGGGTCGCCCTTGTTAATTTCCTCCAGCATTTTTTCTAGGCTGTGCTTGCGTCGTGTCGAATCGCGGTCTATTCGAATAACTGGTGTATCCGTAAATTGTTTCTGCAGGAATACCTCGATTCGCTGCGTACCTATGCCCATGGTATTTAGGTCTTTCGATTTGCAGCTGGGGCATGAGCGAGGCAGCCTAGCTGCCGCTCCACAATGGTGACAACGAATGCTAGGAGGGTTTGCGTGAACGGTAAACTGCGCTATGCAGTTTTCACATTCACAAATCCAGCCGCAGGTTTGGCAATTCAGTATCGGTGCGAAGCCTCGCCGGTTGATGAAAACGAGCACCTGATTGCGCTGCGCTATGTGTTTGCGAATTCTATACAGCAGTTGCTCTGAGAATCCCTCGGTCATAGCCTCATTCGAAACATCGATAACTTCCATCGTGGAAGATTGATCGATACCTGTGCGTTGGGTTAGATGCAGGTGAACAAATTTATTAGTTTGTGCGTTGTGCAAGCTCTCTAGGCTTGGTGTTGCCGAGCCTAGAACAATGCAAACACTTTCCTGTCGTGCTCTGCTTACTGCGAGATCTCGTGCTGAGTAGCGAAAGCCATCCTGTTGTTTAAAAGAAGAGTCGTGTTCTTCATCGATGACTATCAAGCCTGGTTTTGCCAGTGGTGTAAAAATGGCGGAGCGCGTGCCAATCACTATACCAGCACTTCCATCTCTTGCCTGCGACCAAGCCGTCATCCTTTCAGTTTCGTTTAAACCCGAGTGCAGGCTTACGACAAGGCAGCTGAAGCGTTGTTGAAATCGAGTAATAGTCTGCGGTGTTAGGCCTATCTCCGGCACTAGAACCAGACACTGTAAGCCCTTGGACAGCTGTTCTTGCATAATGCGCATATACACTTCGGTTTTGCCGGAGCCAGTGATGCCATCGAGTAGGAAGCACTTGTACGCATCCAAGGCTTTGCTGATTGTAGTTACGGCGATAAGCTGTTCTTCGTTTAGCTTGATGTCGAAGTTCGACTCTTTCTCAAGCGGTTCGAAAGAAGCGGCGGCGACCTCTGCTCGTGAATGTTCTTCAACGAGGTTCTTCTGTAATAGCTGCATTAGCAGTTGCTTGCTGAATCCGGTTTCTCGTAATTCGGATTCGGTGACTTCGCCAGTCGAACGAATAAAACTCAGCAAGGCCTGCTGTTTTACTGCGCGACTTAGTGAATTTTCTTCTTCAGCCGTGGGCTCGCTGGCGGTCCAAAATTTGTTGATTCCTCGTAGGGGAATGCCATTGCGTAGTTTGGCTGGTAATGCGGCGGCAAAGACTTCCCCTACAGGATGTTGATAGTAGTTCGCAGCCCAAAGAAGCACTTTGAAAACGGCATTGTTCAGTAACGGTTCGCTGTCTAGTGAGGCGAGGATCGGCTTTAGTTTTTTCTTCTCCAGGGTGGAGCTATTGACGACAGCTACTACGATGCCGATTAGCTGCTGCCGGCCGAATGAAACCTTCACCCTAATTCCGACTCGAGGCTCAGGCAAAGCGTGCTTCTGCGGCAAAGGAAGATAGTCGAAGACTCTACGCAGAGGAGAGGGCACGGCGACTTGTAATACTTTGCCGCGGTATTTTGTTTGAGCTTCGGCTGACATTTTAGATGACACTATATTTAGGGTGATACTATAAAAGTAGCTTGATCGGAATCGCATAGTAAGTTTAAAAGGTTTAGCAAACAACACGCGCCGCAGATTTGAGGGGTGCTCGGCAAGAGAGTTATCTGCCTAGGCATGCGCATCCTTTGATGCCTTGCGCCGCTATACCGATAGTTTATACTTCAGCGGGTTTCCGTCCTGCCTTGAGCGCGATGGCTAAAGAATCGTTGCAAGGATAAGAAGATGACATTGCAGACTCCGCCAGCAGAACTACTCGCCGCGAGGGAACAGATCGATGCTATTGACCGGGAGTTGGTCGCACTGCTTGGGAAACGCTTCGAGTCTACTCATCAGGTTGGCCTATTGAAGGCAAGTCAGGCGCTAGCACCGGTCGACGCCACTCGAGAAGCCGAGAAGCTAGCCGAGCTGAGCGCGCTCTGCGAAAAGTACAATCTGAACCCTGCACTAGTTACAGAATTATTCAGTAAGATCATGGCAGAGGTCGTTCAAAACCATCGCCGGCTGCGCGAATAGCCCTGCTGGCAGGCGCTATCTACTCTTGTTTTGGCAGCTTACTTGCGTCTTTTTCCTTCTCTGTTAGAATGCACGCCCCCAGATGGGTATACCGCATAAAATTGGCGAATCTGGGTTAAAAGCAGATGTGGTGCAGCAGCGAACAAACGACTGCCGTGGCGACATTAACTAAGAGGAAATATCATGAAACCCGGAATTCATCCAAAATACGAAGCCATGAAAGCTACTTGTAGCTGTGGCAATGTAATCGAGACTAAATCCACTCTGGGCAAGGACATTCTTATTGAAGTATGTTCTCAGTGCCATCCGTTCTATACGGGCAAGCAGAAGGTGTTGGACAGCGGTGGTCGAGTAGATCGATTTAAGAAGCGATTTGGTGCTAGACGCGTTTAAGCCCATTAGGTTTAAGCCGGCTAGGTTAAAGATAGCCTAGAAAATCGTTTCCGTAGAAAGCTCCTCGTTTTTTTCCTCCGCAGGATCAATACTTGGTAACAACGCGCCGTCAGCTGTCGGCGCGTTTTCCGTTCTGAAATACTCAAATATCGTATCAGGCTCGCCTGGCGTGGCGGGTGCTCCAGTTGTCTTGTTGATGAGGCGGTCTTCGATTCCATCGGGGCGCTTCATCGTATTCTCAGGCATACCCTCTAGGGCAACTTTCATGAAGTCGATCCAGATTGGCACCGCAATTGTGGCGCCTTGCTCTCTCTCTCCTAATGGTTCCGGCTGATCGAAGCCTACAAATACCGTAGTAGCGATGTCTCTATTGAAGCCTGAGAACCAGAGTTCCTGGGGTCCATTCGTAGTGCCAGTTTTACCCATTAGATCTGAGCGACCTATCTCTCTATTGACTCTCGCGCCACTGCCCTCTTCGATTACGGAGCGCAGCATGGAATTGAGGATAAATGCGACCTGCGGGTCTATGATTCGTGGTGCGGGAATAATTTCTGGTGCGCCATCATTTATCGTCGTCAGACAATTTTCACAGACAGTTATCGGTGTTGCCCTATAGGTGATTCCGTCAGTTAAGTTGGAAATTTCCTTGATGAACCATGGTTCGACTTTATGGCCGCCATTCGCGATCGCGGAGTAGGCGGTAACAATTTCGAGTGGCTGAACGTCCTGGCTTCCTAATGCTACAGTGAGATCATTGCGTGGGAAGTTCTGCGTTTGAAAACCAAACTTAGCCGCGAATGCGAGCACATTGTCATCGCCGACTTGATCGTACAACCGCACAGCAGGTACGTTTCGAGATTCCTTTAGGGCGTAACGCAGCGTAATGGGGCCGAGGAAGTTATTCTCATAGTTATTCGGCCGATAGCCGCCGCGAGAAATGGGTGCGTCGTTGATAGTTGTAGCGGCCGAATAACCCTGCTCAAGCGCAGTGCCATAGAGGAAGGGTTTAAAGTTTGAGCCTGGAGGCCTGGGAGTGATTACGCGGTTTACCTGACTACGTCTAAAATCGTAGCCACCAACCAAAGCAATGATTTCGCCATTGCTTGGAGACATGGAAACGAGGGCGCCCTGAATTTCCGGCACTTGTCCGAGTTGCCATTCGCCGTCTACGTTTCTGAGGCGAATCAGATCGCCCGTTTGAACCGCATCAGACGCAGTCTGGGGCGGTGGCCAGGCGTCATTTCTGGAATTGAATGTATTGGCCCAGCGAATACCTTCCCATTCGACCTTCGCGGTTTCTCCTGATTTCAGAACTGCTTCGAAACTCAAATCATCCAAAGACGTGACGATTGCGGGGTGCTGGTTGCCGAATACGGACACTTGCTGTAGTTCCTCTATCCAGGCTTGTCGCGCGTCACCGCCTGCATAGAGCTCCATTGGGTAGTTTGCCGTTGCGCCTCGATATCCATGGCGTTTGTCGTAGTAGTTCTCTAGGCCATCCACCAGCGCTTTATTTGCTACGAATTGCTTATCGCCATCGATTGTCGTTACCACTTCGAACCCTCGGCTGTAGGCATCTTCACCATGCTCGTCATAGAGTTGTTGGCGGACCATTTCTGCGATGTAGGGTGCCGAGACTTCGATATTTCGATTACGAAGTCGAGCCGTGATTGGCGAGCGATCAGCATTATCGAATTCGCCTTGATTGACCATTCCTTGCCTTAACATGTTTGCGAGTCGAGTTCGGCGACGTTCGACTGCGCGCGTTGGATTGTTCAGTGGATTACAAGTAGAGGGGCAAGGAAGCACAGATACCATCATGGCGGCCTCTGCTATCGAGAGCTCGTCTAGTTCCTTGCCGTAATAGACATAGGCGGCTGCACCGATGCCGTAGGCGCCGGCGCCGAAGTAGGCGGTGTTGAAATATAAGGTGAGGACTTCTTCTTTTGTGAGTTCTCTTTCAATCTGCAGAGCGAAGGGAATTGATTTTATCTTTCGCAGGTAGAGACTATCGCTATCAAAAGAAAGTTGATTCGTAAGCTGCATGGTAATTGTGCTGCCGCCGCCTAGATTAACTCCACGAATGATGCCGGAAATCGAGCGCAACAGACTCCGCGGATCAACACCTGGATGGGAATAGAAGCGCAGGTCTTCTGTGGCGATGAGCGCATCTGTGAGAAAAGTAGGAATCTCCTCGTAGTCCACTGGGTCTCGGCGATTTCCGATCTCGTCGATCAGGCGTCTGTCGGAGGTGTATATGCGTAGCGGAGTTTCAAGCTGCACATTTCGATAGGTTTCTGCATCCGGGAGTAGTGGTGCTAGATAGAGATAGGCTGCGGAGGCAACCATCACCGCGCCAGCCATTCCAGCCACGGCTATTGTGACTGCCCATTTGAGAATTTTCTGAATCTTGATCTGCACGGTCAAAGGAGTCTCGAAGATTAGCCGCCGACGGTGTGGCAATTTCCTCGAATTAAGAGGAGAAACGAGCACTGAGCCACAGAATCGGCTTCAGCCCATTGATATGGGCCTTAAGCGAACCGGATATTATACACCCGATATCTAAAAATGCCTTGTTATTCTGGGACTTAATGCCATTTCTCCCAACACAGACCGCATGCCTAAATGGCTCTGTATTGTCTCGAAAAGATTTTCGTAGAACATTAGCTGCTAATATTGCTCAAATATTAGTCAATTTACGGCGGAAGGAGCAATTACCTCCAAATTTACTCGATATCGCCAGAAGCCACAGCTAATTGACGGTTCGGACGATTGGTCAGGCGTACAAACGTGACCTGATTCAAAGAAATTGATGCAGGCTTGCTACATTATTTAATGGTAAAGTTGTTTGTTCTGAAAGTCTGATAATCAATTGATAACTATAAAAAATTTATTGTCGGCCGATACTGAAATCTAAAACATTGAAATTTGCGGATGCTTATTCTAAGCTTTTGTTATTATTAACAATATCTCGCAGATCTAGGATCGAGCTGGGCCATCGATTCGCAGTATAAGGGTCGGGGCAGACTTTTTTTCTAGGTAATCGGTTGAGAGTAGAAGGTTTTAGGGGTTTCTAAGTGCTTGAAAAGCTAAAAAATATTAGCGCTCTAAGCAATTTTGGCAAGAAAGCCAGCACAATGCTGGGGGTCGACATTAGTACGACCGCAGTCAAAATTTTGCAGCTAAGCCCAAGCGGCAATAGTTACAAGTTGGATAATTATATTATCCGACCTTTGCCGGCTAATTCTGTTGTTGAAAAGAATATCAGCGACATCGACGCCGTGGGTGATTGTATAGCTCAGGCCATCAGCATATTGAAGCCCTCGCTCAAAGACGCAGCTGTTGCCGTGGCGGGTTCTGCCGTTTGGGTGGCGTTTTTCGAGAAGAGTCGACTACAACGGAAACGAAGACTCCCATACTTGGCGACCTTCCCTATATTGGTCGAATGTTTAAACGCACGGCGAGTGCGAATCGTCGAACTGAGCTACTGATCTTTATAACACCGAAGATCATCACCGAGATTAATGTTGGATAAGAGTGCCTTTCTAGGTCGATTTTGTATTAGTAAGTCGGTCGAGAAAAGGGTGGTTCCTGCCTAGACTAATCGAAATTATTCGGCGTTTACCGTGCATAGGTGAATCAGTCTCGGTAGTTTTCGTGTCATCGAGTCAATCAAATAATGAACAAGCTATAGTCTGAGATTTTAGTGTATGAGCTATTCTGGAAATATATTCCTTGTTGGGCCAATGGGTGTTGGTAAGACAACGATCGGGCGTGTGCTTGCCGATTCACTTGGTCTAGAATTTTTCGACTCCGATCGCGAAATAGAAGCATCTACTGGAGCCGATATACCCTGGATTTTCGATGTAGAAGGCGAGAGCGGATTTCGGATTCGTGAAATGCGAATGATCGAGCATCTCACTCAAAACAAGAATATGGTGTTAGCCACCGGCGGCGGTGCTGTCATCTCAGCCGAGAATCGTGAATGGCTGAAGGCTAGAGGTGTCGTAGTTTATCTGCGCGCGCCTATAAGCCAGCAGGTTGAAAGAACGAGCCGCGATAAAACGAGACCGTTGCTGCAAACGCCAGACCCTGAACAGAAAATTCGTGAGTTGATGGAAATCCGCGAACCGCTTTATCAAGAAGTTGCGGACATGGTTGTAGATACCTATCGAAGAAACCCGAAGACTGTTAGTCAGGAAATTTGTAAGCAGCTAAAAGTTGAATTGGGCGGTTCGCAAGTAGAATAATTTTTAGTTAGAGCCGTTAATTAAAATCTGGAATAGAGAATAATGATTACTGTAGACGTTGAACTAGGTGAAAGATCCTATCCAATTTTTATTGGCCCGGGCTTACTCAACAAGGCAGAGCTAGTAGCTGGGTACCTAGGAAAGGGTAGGGTAGTTATCGTCAGTAACGATGTAGTTGCGCCTCTTTATATGGATAAAGCGAAACAACTATTTCCTGGGTTGGATGTGGCGGAGGTCGTTCTTCCTGACGGCGAGGCGCATAAAAACCTCGATGCTATCAACCATATTTACGACATGTTACTTGCCGGTAAATACGACCGGAACACTCTATTGATCGCGCTAGGGGGCGGTGTTGTGGGTGACATCACCGGGTTTGCGGCGGCGACTTATCTGCGAGGAATCAACTTCATTCAGATTCCCACCACACTGCTAGCGCAGGTGGACTCGTCAGTAGGGGGAAAGACCGGGGTGAATCATCCTTTGGGCAAAAATATGATCGGCGCGTTCTATCAGCCCCTCTGTGTGCTAGCCGATACTGACGTATTAGGAACTTTGCCGCAACGCGAAGTGAGAGCGGGCCTTGCAGAGGTGCTCAAATACGGCCTCATCTATGACGCTGAATTTTTTGACTGGCTTGAAACTAACAGCGAGGGCATTTGTGAATCAGATTCAGCACTGTTGTCGCAGACAATCAAAACCTGTTGCGAGATTAAGGCCGAAATCGTGGCCAAAGATGAAAGAGAGTCGGGGGTTCGCGCGCTGCTTAACCTAGGGCACACCTTTGGTCATGCGATAGAAACCGCTAGCGGCTATGGGAATTGGCTGCATGGTGAGACTGTGGCAATGGGTATGGTGATGGCGGCGGACCTGTCGCGAAAATTGGGCTGGATAGACCTAGCGGTAGCGCAGCGAATTCGTACAGTGTTAGAAGAAAATTATGGTATGCCCGTGCTTCCTCCTGCGAATATATCAGTAGAGCAATATGTAGATTTAATGTTGTCAGACAAGAAGGCGGAATCGGGCAAAATCAGGTTTGTATTACTGAAAGCCATAGGTGAAGGCGCAGTTGATGGAGATATCGAGCCATCGCTACTCGAGAGTACCTTAACCGCTGGTGACAATCTCTGTAAGTAAGCGGATAGGCGGCGTAGATGAATACATATACTCAATGGCCTGTCTCTTATACACATCTCCGAGCCCACGAGACCGAGGCTGATCTCGT
>CAJXQP010000093.1 GCA_913058275.1 uncultured Gammaproteobacteria bacterium
GCCTCGGTCTCGTGGGCTCGGAGATGTGTATAAGAGACAGGGTAATAGGTATCTCATTGATCAAATAGCTGACGATAAGTACGTTCGCGCTGTTATTGTCTTCGAAATTATTCTCGAACACCTCGATGTTGTCATTGGCCATGATCATTAGACCGGTACCCGCCGGTACGCCTGCGACTATATTGCCTTCGGGTGCGAAGTTGCGGGTGTTATTGGCGAAAATTTGATTGTTGTAGACGCGAGTATTACGACCGCCCTGAACTGGAAGATTGGGCAGATCGAAAACAAGGATGCCGCCAGTATTATTTGTGGTCACGTTGTGGTGGACGTCGGCGAAGGTTGAGTTTTCTATCTCTATACCGGCAACGTTGTATTCGGCGCGAGAATTACGAACGATTATCTGCGAGGACTGCCCGACATAGATGCCGGCATCCGAAGCGCCGATGGCCACAGCTTCATCGATCAGCACATTGTTCGACTGCACGGGATAGATTCCATAAGCGCCATTTGTACTCAATGGACCGTTTGTCCACTCAGTTCTTACTCTCAATATTTGTACATTGTTGCTCTCGTTGATCTTTAGCGCATCACCTATCGTATCTTCGATGGCCAAATCTCGAATCACGAAATCATTGGCGCTGACGAGTAGACCTTCAGCTCCCTGCACCTGATTCTTAAACGAAAGAACGGTAGTGTCGATGCCTGCCCCGGCAATAGTTACACCGGAAACATTTAACGAGAGGCTTCGGGTGATTTCGTGCACGCCGGCAGGAATGGCAATCACATCGCCAGATTTAGCCTGAATCAGCTGCTCTTGCAGAGCTTCTTCGAAGCTGAGCTGGGGCATAGCGGGTTCATCACTGCCACAACTGGAGAGTAATACAGTGGCACTGGCAATCGAGATAATTCTTAGTGTTGAATATTTCATGTTGATCCCTTGCTTCTACCCCCATCCCCCCATGGCATGGCATTCGGTAGCTAGCTGGTTCTGTTAGCTGAGTGAGTATATGACTCTTATCCTTAGGTAGTAAACCAGCAACGTGACTAGTTGCGCTCACTATTGATTGAGGCAGTTATCAATGACATGGAAGAGTTAGGGGGAGCGATGAAAAATGGGTGGTCTTCTCTACAGACTATACAGAGGACCACCCATTAGATTTCTAGACCTGATCTTAGAGAATTGTGATCAGGGGCGACTTGGTGTGGCGTTATAGACTGAGTCAGTCACACCTTCCAGCCAATTCACTTCGCCTTCGTAGATTGTTAGTTGCAACACGTCTTCGTCAGGGTGCGCACCGTGCCAGTGCTCTCTTCCAGATGGTGTCCACCACGGCTCGCCCGGGTGCATTTCAAGCAATGGACCGCCACGATCTTGCGTCAGGCCGCGGCCTTCCTCAACCATTAACAGTTGGCCCCAAGAATGACTATGCCAGTTGGAGCGCACTCCAGCCGGGAAGACCAATCTAAGGGTGCTTATCGCATCACTGTCTTCGACGCTGGGCGATCCGCCCATGAAATTACTCTGTTGTGCAGTCGTTAAGTTGGCCTGTGTACCAAGTACTACCCAGCCAAGTGCGAGTGCTGCGCAGACCGAGGTTACAATTTGCAGGGTTGAAGTCTTCTTCTGTTTTTCGTTGTTATTACCCATCTTTCTCTCCGAATTGATTTAATTCTCAGTTTGTCTAGAGTTAATCAATGCCTCATCAATGTCAACAAATCCATGGATGGTCGCCCGCTTAAGATGGTGTTACTCTGCCAACCCAATAGAGTTTGACTCTATTTCGCTGAGCAAAATGATTTTCGAATAATAGAATAATAAGAGCTGCGATGAGTACAGGATCAATTCCCTATCAAGGTCGAATAAGCGTGCTGCAGCGAACCCTGTTCTTTGCAGCTTTCGCTGTATTATTGATTGCATCAACAGCCTCGGCACAGCAAACCAATCCCCTAGCTTCCGATCCTAGAGCTGCCCGTGCGGGTGGCGTGATTTTTCGCGGACAGTGTGCAACCTGCCACGGAGCTGATGCGAAGGGTATCAGCAGCATCGAAGCGCCCGATCTGACACTGATGTGGACGCAGCAGGGAATGACGGAGAATCGAGTATTCACGCGCATACAAGCAGGCATCCCTGGCAGCATTATGCCGCCGCATAACTTCCCGGATACTGAAATTTGGATGTTGGTGAGCTATCTACGCAGCGTAGCAGTTGCTGGGTCCACTAGGGAATTTACCGGAGATGAAGATAGTGGCGGTCGGCTGTTTGCCGCTCATTGCATCGAATGTCATCGCGCTGGTATTAGCGGCGGTAGTCTCGGTCCGAATCTAGAGCGTATCACCCAGAGGCGCTCGCAGGCGGCACTTCGCAGTTCGGTTCGTGAACCGAGTTCCAGTATTGGTCGCGGCTATAAACCAATCATTCTGAGTACGAGTAGTGCCCCTAACGTGAACGGCATCATTAAAGGTGAGGATGCTTTTTCGATTCAGATACTGGACAGCAATCAAAGACTGCGAGGCTTCGCAAAATCTGAGCTGCTCTCTTCAGATCGAGACATCGATTCACTAATGCCTGCTTTTCCTGAGGGGCAATTGAGTGATTCTCAGCTCGACGATATTTTAAGCTATCTGCATCAGCAGCGCTGAGATTGTAGGAACAGAAGACATAGAAGGGTTAAATGAATCAAAATCGAAACGGTCATCAAATTCTTAGAAGAATGGTCAAAAAGTCATCGGCGCTGGCCTTTTTCTTGCTTTTTCCTGCCTTGGCTGCGCTGGCACAAGACGATTCGGGGCCGGATTACACAGATATTGTGCAGGGTTTTGCGGATTCATCTCGGTGGCTGACCTATTCTGGTGACTACAGCGGCAAGCGCCATAGCCCGCTAACACAGATAAATACAGAGAACGTCGCCTCGCTGCGACCGGTCTGGACCTTTCAGACAGGCACCACGACGCGAGGTCGAGGTTTCGAAACGACTCCTCTCATAGATGATGGTGTGCTGTACGTAACGGGGTCAAACAACTACGCCTGGGCGATCGATGCAAAAACTGGTCGCCGTTTCTGGCAGTATCGCCGCAATCTTCCAGACGACCTGACCTATGGTGCTAGCGCACCGGTTAACAGAGGCTTCGGGATGCTCGGTAATAGCCTGTTCATGGTGACGCTGGACGCACATCTACTGGCGTTCGATAGGCGTAACGGCGACATCCTCTGGGATGTTGAGCTAGCCGACTACCGAGTTGGTTACGCGTCAACCGGTGCTCCATTGGTAATCGATGGCATGGTCATCACTGGCGTATCTGGTGGCGAGTACGCGACGCGAGGCTTTATCGATGCTTATGACCCAGTTACGGGCGAGCGACTGTGGCGCTTTAATACAATACCAGGGCCGGGTGAACCCGGTAGCGAAACTTGGCCTGATGATCCAGAGATTCTGGCGCGAGGTGGCGGTGGCACCTGGATGAACGGTAGTTATGATCCCGAGCTCAACCTGATTTATTGGGGTGTAGGCAATCCCAATCCAGATTACTACGGCGATAGCAGGCCGGGAGACAATCTGTATTCGAACTCACTGGTGGCGCTAGATGCGGATACTGGTCAGTTGCAGTGGCACTACCAGTTTACGCCTCATGACCTGAACGATTGGGACTCTAATCATATGCCGGTATTGGCGGATATTCAGTGGCAGGGTGAGCCACGCAAAGTGGTAATGGTCGGCAATCGCAATGGCTTCTTCTATGTGCTTGATCGGGTGTCCGGTGAATTTTTGTTAGGCAAACCCTTTACCGCAACCACTTGGGCGCGGGAAATAGGGGAAGATGGCAGGCCGATAGTGTTGAACGATGGGAGTAAGGGTTGCCTGCCCGATCCTTGGGGCAGCACGAATTTCATGCCGCCTTCATTCTATCCTGAGCTGGGGTTGTTCTACCTCACGGCGCGTGAAACCTGCGCAACCATTGTTCCTGAAGAGCCCAATCTAGTGCCTGGGCAGTCCTCCTTCGGTGGCGTTGTGTTTATAGACCCGGAGGTAGGCTCCGGCGCTCTGCGTGCTCTGGACGTGCAAACCGGTGAATTACGCTGGGAATTCACCTATCCATCGCCGACCTTTGGGGGCGTGCTGAGCACGGCTGCAGGGCTGGTGTTTGCGGGCGATCATGAGGGCAATTTCATGGCCTTCGACGCGGTAGACGGTGAGAACCTCTGGCACTATCAGACCGGCTCGCGTATTTGGGGAGCAGGGGCCATGACTCATATGCTCGATGGCCGACAATATGTATTGATTCCCTCCGGAACGACGCTTACTGCGTTCGCGCTCCCCGAGCGCTAAATAGGTGAGAATCTCTGGCATTACCAAACAAGATCTCGTATTTGGGGCGCTGCAGCGACCACTTACTTATTGGATGGGAAGCAGGACGTTTTAATACCCTCAGGCACCACTTTGACTGCTTTCTCGCTGCCAGACTAAACAGTAATGGTGAGCGTTAAGATTGAGCCTGTATATGGCTCTTACTTTGAAGGCTAACTTGTTGCGAAGTAGTCCTCTAATATCGTGGACTTTTCCCCAGAAGAATCCTATTCTCAAAAAAGATCTTGCAAGAATCAACACACTGAGGCTTAGGATTGCAACTTATTGTGACTTACCCGCTTTTGTAATCTGCTTTAGCGTAGACTATTATTCAGCAGGTAGAAGATAATTACGATAAAAAACAGACACCTACGTAGCATCCCAATAATGTAAAGCTTTATTTTGGAGAAACGGCAATGATGGTTAGGATACTTCTCGCACTAAGCCTTTTACTTACGCCTGCTTTTGCTTGGGCGCAGGCACATGATGCCAGCGTCGGAGATCACCAGCTTCACTACTATGATGCGGTCGACTTTGACATAGACCCTGCTAGCGTAAATTACGCAGATCACATTGCGCCAATTTTGCAGGAAAGCTGTCAACAATGTCACCGACCAGGTGGCGGTGGGCCTATGGCTTTTATGACTTATGATGAAGTCAGGCCGTGGGCACCAATTATTATGTACCGTACTGCTATTCGCGACCGTATGGGAGCCATGCCTCCATTTTTTGTTGAAAAAGATATAGGTATTGATGGCTTTAAGAGCGATTACTCGCTGTCTGATAGACAATTAGCGCTCATTCAGGCGTGGGCTCAGAACGGTGCACCTCGCGGCAATCCTGATAACGAACCTGAGGCAATTGTATACAGCGATGACATTGGTTGGACGGTAGGTGAGCCGGACTTGGTTCTTCGTTCACAAGATATGACACGTCCTCCAGTAGCCCCCGATTGGTGGGGCGATATTGGCATAGTTCCTACAGGGCTGACTGAAGATCGTTATGTAAAGTCTATTGAAGTTCGGGAAATTAATGACATTCCAACGGATCGTGGCGCTAGCACAGTGGGTGGCAAATATATTTGGCACCACATGACCTACTCGAGCGGAATTCTTGCTGACAATGGTCAAGAAATTGTGCAGGACAGTCGCGTTGGTTGGCCAATACATGAAGTAGGCCGCAATGCTGATATCTTTTCGGAAAAAGCTGGTCGTTTATTACAAGCCAATTCTGCTTTGCATTTAGGTGCTGCTCACATGCACTCCAATGGCAGAGAAACTACTGGTTATCTGGAATTTGGTATTACTTTCTTCCCAGTCGGCTATGAACCGCAATACACTCGTCGCGGCCCTCGCACCGGTAATGGTATCGATATAGATATCGTACCGAACAAGCCGAATCAGGAAATTCATAATTATGTGATTCTGAAAGAGCACACCAAAATTATGGCATTCGAGCCGCATCTTCATGCTCCCGGCGTGCGTATGTGCATGGAAGCCATTTGGGGGCATAATCAGTTTACTTTGAACTGTGTTGGTTATGATCACAACTGGGTGAAGCAGTATGTTTATGAAGACGATAAAGCACCGCTGCTGCCAAAGGGTACCATATTACATACCATAGGATACCTCGACACGACTCCGGCTAATACAAACCTAGCTGACCCACGTAACTGGGCTGGTGGAGGACGCCGCTCCGTCTCGAACATGTTTATCGATCTAGGCTATTCCGTTAGCCTTACCGAAGAACAATTTCAGGCTGAGATGGCTGAACGTCGGGCCAATATGAAAGATCGTAACGATTACGATGTTGGCTGCCCTCTTTGCTGGGCGCCAGAAACAATGGAACAAAATCTTGCACAGGGAAATGATTGAACATGAGGAGCGGCGGAAGGTTGTTGGCAAGTCCAAAATTAGTGCCAGTGTTATTGCTGGCGTTAGTCTTTGTTTTGCAGAGTGGGAATGCACAGCCCCGTTTCATGCAACTTACTGGTGAGATTGCTTCGCCGGCGTTCGAAGGTTGGTGGCCAAATGATGACGGTACCTTCAAATTGTTTTACGGTTACATGAATTCAAACTGGGAAGAAGAATTTAATATTGATATCGGATCAGACAACTACTTTTCTTTTACCGAGGAAGGTGGTTTAGATGACTTAAGTGTCGATGCCTATGATTTTTCTAATGCAGACCAAGGCCAACCTACTCATTTTTACCCCCGCCGAAATGCCTTTTTATTTACTGTCGATGTGCCGGCAAGTTTTGGTACTACGGAATTGGTGTGGACTTTAAAAACAAGGAACAATACTGCAAGAGCTTATGGGTCATTGATGCCAGACTATCGGATTGATCCACAAGTTATCTCAACAGAAGTAGGTGGTGATTTTGGTAGTTTGAATGATAATCTACGTACTAATATTCCTCCTGATTTACGCTTGGAAGGAGAGAATCAGCGCAGCGTAAAAGTAGGTCAGCAGTTAAGTTTGGCTGTTCGAGCAACAGATCCTGATAATATTCCCGCACGCCGCGATCGGCCGATGCCTTCCACAGCAGAGCAAATCTACCGGACACCGCAATCAATAACAGCGCAAAGTGGGCCTGGGCTGCGCTTTTCATGGACCATCTACAGGGGGCCGGCGCGGCATGCGACATTTGAGCCAGTCCAAATGAAAACTTACTCTGATACGCGTATGTACGCTAACTCACCTTGGTCGCCGCCATTTATTATTCCCCAGCCTCCGGAAGGGGGGCGCTGGCAAGCTGAAGTGACATTCGATCAGCCAGGTGAATATGTATTGCGAGGTATAGCGAGTGATGGTTCAATTTTTACTTATCAAAACGTAAACGTTACCGTAACGCGTTGATTGTAGTAACTGTCCGCGCTGTTCTGCGTGACTAAAATTATTGTTTAGTCCGTGTCGGATTTTCCTTTCCTGCATGTCTTCCTAATCACTCGCTGAATTGTTCAGCGAGTGATTTACCTAATAGCCACTTGTATTACGCCCTGTAAAGGTGCTGAGCACAGGCAAAGAACCGAGTTCGCGTAAGGACCATTCGCGGCGCGGTAAATTGCTCTGCGCTCAGTTTAGATGGGTATCCGCTTTTCTAGTAAAGTCTAAAGAGCTAAGTTATGCTCAGGACTAACTCATAGAAGGCAGCAGTGCAATGCTATCGTTCTTAAATCTTTCAATACGTTCTCGTTCCTTACACACTCTTGGTTTGAATATCGTAGTTTTTTTCGCATTCAATCTGTCTGCAAGTACCCTAAGCTACGCCGCGGAAGGCATCGACTTGCCAAAGACAATAGCGTGGTCCGCCTATCCCACTGGCACGGGTGGCTATAGTCAGGCCGTGGCCATTGGCAGTATTCTGCAGCGCCAGTATAACGTCAATCTGCGCGTTATCCCCGGTCGTAATGATGTGTCTAGACTAGCTACATTGCGCGCGAACAGAGTGCATTTCTCTGCAGGGGGTTCCGAAGCTGTGTATGCGCAAGAAGGCGTACTAAACTTTGCGTCTAAGATCTGGGGCCCGCAGCCTATACGTGCCCTCATGTCGAACTATTCAGACAGCTGCTCGTTTACCTTTGCCACGGCTACCGATGCCAACGTCAATAGTGTTGCGGATATAAAAGGAAAGCGGGTGACATTTGTGCAAGGCGCACCTTCACTGAATAACGCCACTGCTGCGCTTCTTTCTTATGCAAATTTAACCTGGGATGATGTAACGCCAGTTGAAGTAGGCGGCTATAATGCTTCTATAGACGCCGTTCTGAATAATCGTGCCGACGTTGTCGGCGGAGCCTGTAATTCGCCGCCTTTTTTGCGCATAGAAGCCTCGCCGCGCGGACTCACTTTTCCTGCCTTGCCTCACGACGACCTGGAAGCAGTAGCAAGAGTGAGATCTAGGCTGCCTTGGTATGTGCCACACATTGCCCTCGAGGGCCCAACCCTGCCCGAGGACGGTATCGAAGTATTCTCTTCTGCCTATCCATTGTTAGTGGGTCTGGATACATCTGACGAGGCGATGGTGTATAGCATGGTGAAGATCATGCACCAGCATTTTGACGAGTATAAGAACAACGCACCCGGCGCTACCGGGTGGCTTTTAGCAAGGCAAAAATTTGATCAAGTTTTTATACCGTTTCATCCTGGCGCTATCCGCTACTACAAGGAAATAGGGGCATGGGATGCGGCAGCGGATGCGCAGAATTCTCTGAATTTGAACAGGCAGCGTGTGCTTGGCGATGCTTGGACTACTTTTTTTCCAACAGCCCCTGAAGACTATTCGGAATTTGAAGCGGCTTGGCTGAAGACTAGGAATAGCGCACTTGAGGCCGCCGGTCTGATTACATTGGGCGAAGGGTTGTAAAAAAAATGAATGATAAGTCTAGTGTGGAAGTAAAGCAGAGTGATTTAGACGAGACAGAAGCGGTAAACCTGCGTTATAGAGACTTATCGTTTCGTTGGCAGATGGTCATGGCAGCAATGACGGCATGCTCCATAGCCCTGGCGATCAATCAAATATTCAATCTCGGATTTTTTGTCGGCTACGTCATGTTAGATAGTCGCTACATGTACCTCATCACTGGGATCATGCTGAGCATGGTCTTTATTACCTTTCCCGCCAATAGGCACAGTCACACACATGTTCCCTGGTATGACATTGCGGTCATGCTGGTAATCGGGGTCGTCTTTTCCTATTTCGCTTTCTATGCTGAGCGTATCGTACTTGAGGCCTGGGAATATTCCGCTCCCCCGCTCGGTGTCTGGCTGGCCATGATAACCTGGGTGATAGTTTTGGAAGGAGGTCGCCGCGCTGGCGGTTGGCCCGTATTCTTCATTGTGGTGGTCTTTTCTTTCTATCCAACTTTTGCGGATTCGCTACCCAGTGTGATCGCTGCTTTGAGTATATCGGTTCAGGATGCTGCCATATTTCATGTGTTAGGTGAAGAGAGCCTGTTTGGGATACCTATGCGAGTGTTTGCGCAATTGGTTTTTGGTTTTCTGGTTTTTGGCATCTCTCTGCAATATACCGGAGGTGGTCCGTTCTTCATCAATCTTGCCTTTGCCTTGCTCGGCCATAAGCGCGGCGGTCCGGCCAAAGTGTCTATTTTCTCAAGTGGCTTGATGGGCTCTATGAGTGGTGGGCCGATAAGCAATGTCTTAACGACAGGGCCTCTCTCTATACCGGCTATGCGCCGGGTTGGTTTTTCCAAAGAATATGCAGCTGGCGTTGAGGCTTGTGCATCCACCGGTGGGGTGTTCATGCCACCTATAATGGGAGCGACTGCCTTCGTTATGGCGAGCTTTCTGAATATAAGCTGTCTCTTATACACATCTCCGAGCCCACG
>CAJXQP010000094.1 GCA_913058275.1 uncultured Gammaproteobacteria bacterium
GAGATCAGCCTCGGTCTCGTGGGCTCGGAGATGTGTATAAGAGACAGGGTTTAGTGTGGTGATGTCACGTATATTTGGCCAGGGAATCGCTGGTCTTATCTAGCAGTTGTGATGGATCTATTCTCTTGCAAGCCAGTGGACTGGGCAACTTCACATTCACCTAACAGCGAGTTAACAGGCAAGGCTTTAGGCATGACCTTTGAGGCAAGAGGAAGGCCTCAAGATGTTATGTTTCATTCTGACCAAGGCTGTCACTATACGAGCAGGCACTATCGTCAGCTATTATGGCGCTACCAGATAAAACAAAGCATGAGTCGTAGAGGGAATTGCTGGGATAATGCGCCGATGGAAAGATTCTTCAGAAGCTTTAAAACTGAATGGATGCCATCGATAGGCTACCGATCGTTTGTTGAAGCAAAGTTTGCGGTGAATAATTACATTACTGGTTACTACAGTCGTGTTAGGCCGCATCGACATAACGGCGGATTATCGCCAAGCGAGGCAGAGCGAGAATACTGGATCAACCATAAACTGGTGGCCAATATTACTTGACCACTACACTGCACTCACGGCGTTATCGAGGAAGTATTGGCTTGTAGCCAAACCCGTGAATGCAACTCCAAGAAACCCAACGAGTATTTTCTTCTTATTCTTAATCATGGTTACTCCTGGTTGACGAAAACGAAAAATTATAGGGGACACTAACTACTGAAAGATTTAGCCTTGCTGTTGCTTGTTACTAAGGGCGTTCTGTTTCTTGAGTATCACCTCGGAAAAGAGTCTTCTCTAACGCCTTTTCTGAATCACGGAATCTTCACAACACCGCTACTGACATTTACTTAGAGCTGAACCGAGACTAATTACTATCGGCACGTATATTCTCGGTTCAACTCCCCCCGCTACAACAAGCCATCTTCACCGAAGCAAAAACCGCTGCACCCGTCGCCCTTCCTGCTCCGCGACATAGACATTGCCCTTGCTATCTACCGCTATGCCGTGCGGGAGTTCGAATTGGCCGGGATAGCGACCGGGGCCTTCACCGAACCGGGTGAGCCAGTCGCCACTTGATCTCGCCAGCACTTCGACCGCGACGGTATTTTGATTTAGCACATACAGATATTCCTGTTGCGGGTCGGGGGAGAATGCGAGCACTACGGCATTACCTCGGGTGCCGCTGATTCTGCCGTTGGCATCTGTAAGCGTGGTGAATGGCAGCGCGATATTCCTCTGCAGATTGCCTTTCCTGTCGAAGACCTGAATGCGATCGGCACGACGATCACAGACGTAGACCAGGCCGTCGTTCGATACACGTATGCAATGGGGCAGTTCAATACGCTGGTCGTCGCCATCGCGCTGCAGTGCCCACTGACGCAGGAAGTGTCCGGATGCATCGAATACCGCAATTCGACTATTACCACCGGGGAGCTCGCCGTCGGCCACGAATATCTCACCCGTGCTCTCGTCTACATCTACCGCGGAGGGAAGAAAGAACTGCGCTTTGTTTGAATTGAGTGGCTGGCCGCCGCGGCTGCCGTCACTGGAATCGAAGACACTGGCCTCGCCTATCTGCATCAAGAGCTCTTCATTGGCGGACCACTTTTGTATGTGCCCTGTCGCCGCCGGTACCAGCCATAGCGAGCCATCGGCATTGGCGTGACAGTCGTGCAATCTGCCACCAATGAGCCCGGCATCGCCCCAGCCTTTCACCGTATTGCCCTCGGCATCGAGCTGCACAATAGGTGGCGCCAGCAGAGCTGCATCCAGATCCTCTTCCACGACGTTCTGCCGGTTTAGCAGGAACACCTCATCTTTGCTGCCAATACACATGCCTCCGAGGCCGCCGGTGAGCCAGCGTTGTCCCAGGGGCAGCTTGGGCCAGTTACTGTCGAGCTGATATCGAGGTGGGTACCAATGGCCGCGGCGGTATTCGATGCCGCTATCCTCAAGGGCTTCGGCAAAGGCTTCGATACTCTCGCTTATAGACAAACCGCCGGGTAAGTCTGCGCCGCCATAGTCCGGGTCATTTACCCGGTGCGCATAACTCTGGTCATAGTGATAGGTGTAGACGATGTCTGGGTCGATCTGTCTTGTGCATGCTGCAGAGTCTGCCGGCGTCATGCGTGCCGGTGGAATATTCAATGGCATGAACGCCACATCGATGTTGCCGAGTGTTTTCAGTTCCTCCACGCATTCTGTGACTCCCGCAAACAGCAGACGCTTACCGCCGATGGTTAACACATAGCCATTAGCGTCACCCTTGGGGTGTGCTGGCGCGCCGGGTGTCAGGTCGTAGGCATCTATTACTTCTACTAGCACTTCTACGTCGACGCTTCTTACTCGCTGGCTGTCGCCGCCGCCCATGATCACGGCATCAGATAATTGACTGGCGCTGTTTGCAGGCGCTATGAGAATCGTCTCGGAGTCGCGCAGTGCTGTGATGGCAACTGTATCCAGATGATGGCCGGGATTGTCTGTTATCAGTATGAGGTCGGCTATCTGGTAGTTGCTCATGCTAATGGCGCTCCAGGGATCTATCTGGATAACCATGCCCTGATATTGTAGCTGTACGCTTGAATGGACTAGCGGCGTGATTACAATGTCACCGTCTTCAGCAGGAATCGAGTCGGCCTGAGCCTGGGCTGCTAGGCACAATAGCAGTGCCGCCAGGCACTCTCGATAAAGCTTGAGGCAGCAGCGCAGGTTCATTGGTTGAGCTTAAATACGTAGAGCGCGTTGTGACCCGTTGGACTGACCAACTCCGGTGCTAGAAAACTGCCGATGCGCCAGGGGCTGCCGCCGTCGCGGCCCGCGGGAATGGCGACGTATTGCTCACCGTCGATAGCGAAGCTCACTGGAAAGCCCTGGGCCGAGGTGGCCAGACGTGTGCGCCACAGCTCCTCCCCCGTCTCCACATCATAGGCATGCACATACCTGTCGTAATCGCCTATGAACACTAGCCCACCGGCTGTGGTTAGCGCGGCTGTAAGAAATGGCGCACGCTGTTCTATGCTCCAGCTCTCTTCCATAGAATCGACGTTAAGAGCAGACAGTTTTCCGAACTGGCCTTCAGTGTTTGGCATCTCCATCCAGCGTCTGTCTCCCTGATTGCCACCGGAGCCGACTTCGAAAGTCACTTCTCGCGGCGACATCTCCATACAGGACTGACTGAGGGGAATGACCAGGTTTCGAGTAGGCGGATGATAGCCTGTAGACTGCCAGTTATGACCGCCTGCAGTTGAGGGGCACACACTAAGCCATTCGCCCACCTGCATATTGCGAATGTCTTCACGATAACGCACCTCGCCAGTCTCCAGATTGATATCGGAGAACACATTCTGAAATACGGTTTCCTTCAGGCCCACGAATTCGCCCGTGCGACGGTCCAGCTTCCACAGGATGCCACTCTTGCCGATGGTGAATAGATACGGTTCGTCAACTATGTCGATCAGCACCTGCTCGAAGGCCTCGTCCATATCCAATGATTCGCCGGGCACGTGTTGGCGATGCCACACGATACGTCCATCCTTGGGGTCTATGGCCAGCGTAGAGTTCGAATACAGGACGCTGTCATCGGTGGTGAGTCCACGGCTCGCCGCCATCCACGGTTTAGCCTGAGCCACGCCAAAGAAAACTAGGCCCAGTTCTGAGTCCCAGCTACCGGTAATCCACACATCGCCGCCGCCGCGAAATTCCAAGGGCAGATCCCCCCAGGTATCGCCTCCTGCTTCGCCGGGTTGCGCGATGGTAAAGGTTTTCCACAATTCCTCACCCGTGTTCGCATCGTGACCGGTGATGAAACAACTTTGTTCAAAGAAGCGACCACAGCCGGTAATTCCATTTATCACTACACCGTCGGCAACGATTGGCCCGCTGGTATTGGAATAACCCAGTGTCTCATCGGCAATCTCGCTGTCCCATCGTACCGCGCCGGTGCGAGCATTAAGTGCCACCAGATGTGCATCGGTGGTCGCAACAAATATCATGTCTTCCCACATTGCCAGCGTACGTAACAGACCTCCGCTGCGCCCGCCTTCTGGAAACTGTCGACGGTATTCCCAAAGCAGCGAGCCATCGCGCCCATCGAGCGCCTGAACGACGTTGCCGAAATTAGGAATGAAGATGATGCCGTCACGGACCAGTGGTGCCGGTTGGCTGCGCCCTGCTTCCATGCCCCATACCCAGGCCAGGCTGAGTGAGCTCACATTTTCGGTGGTGATCTGATCCAGCGGGGTATAGCCCTGACTGTTGGGACTGCGTCGCCAGTAAGTCCAATCTGCAGGTGCCGGATTGGCCAGTTCTTCACTGCTAACATTTCGAAATTTATCGATGGCGCTATTATTAATGCCTGTGTAACTACGACTGAGCGCCCTGTCACTGGAATAGACGGTAGCGATCTCAGGAACCGCATTACGAGTGTGAGGAGAAGGCACGGTGCCGGCACGCCCGGGCACTGGTGTGCGTTGTACGCCACTTGCTATTGCGCTCACGTCGCCATTGAGAAACACCACTGAATTGGCTGCCGTTAAGGTGACTGTGCTGCCAGCTGGAATAGCATTGGCGCTGAGCAGGAAAGCGGAGACATCCTGATACTGTGACTCGGTGAGAGAACCGGGTGCCTGGGGAGGCATGGTGCGTCGCAGCATATCCAGAAATTCTTGCATGCCACGATTGGACCAGTTATTACGAAAACTGCTATCGGCGAGATTGGGCGCCTCGAAAGAACCCGACAGATCTGCAAGGTGACAGGCCGCACAGTTTTGCTGGTAGAGCAATTCGCCTCGCTGCGCTTGGCCTTCCTCGTAGCTGGCTTGTTGTAGTTGCTGCGCAAAAGTCGACCCTGAGGCCAGCAGACAGCTAAGCGCCAGCAGCTGTGGCATCTTTTTCATGGCGCCCTGTTCTCTCATTCTCTACTGCCTCTTTGTTCTCTACTGACTCACCCGCAAGGTTTCCTGGCTGGCACGCCGCTCGGCGATGGCACTGCCGTATTGTTCTTCGTTTATATAGGTCATGCCTAGCCAAGCGTGGTTCATCTCATCCACACCACGCCTGCCGAACACCACCCATTGCTCCGGGTCCGGGTTGATCGGATTGTTGGCGGTGTTATCGAATACCGAGGAGAACTGCAACACCGTTCCCTTGGGCAAGATAGGTTGGGACTCATCGGTGTAGATATAGGATATCTGCCAATTGTGGTTGTACCTATCTACCTGACTCAACACTTCTTTGCGGCCGTCAGGATAGATCGCCTCCATGGTCATGACCCGGCCACGCATATGCATATGCGGCCGATAACTGTGAATGATGGCAGGAGAATCCAGCACATGGGTGCCCTGCAATACCTGATAGCCGTGTGGTGGAATGACAATGTCCTGGCCTCTCGCCATGCCGTTCAGACCATCGACGCGAAACATCGCCTCGCCTGCAGTCTCCATTTCCGGCCTTTCACCGTCTGGGTAAAACCACAGGCCTACCTCGACGACGTCACCGGTTCCTTCAGCCCCTACGGGGAAATAATGCAGATTCCAGGCGATGTGACCATCGGTAGGCACACGCATTCCGGTTCCCTCGGGATAGATCTCCCAGGATTTTCCAACACCATAACGCGCCAGAGCAACCGAGCGGCGACCATCCTCTTCAGGGTTCTCCGGGACCAGCACGGCATGACCGTGGTGTACTACTTTCTTGCCAAGCGGAAAGGAGGGTTTGAATTCTGCAGCACGCAACCAACGCTCCTTCTCCAAGCCCTCGAAAGGCATATCTGGCGTCCACCATTGGTCTTGACCGTTGGCGATTACATCATACGGCGCAGAGCGAATAATCAGATCTGGCGGGCCCATTTGCTCTTCCAACTGCCACGCTGCGCCGCTGGCAATTTTCAGCGGGGCGGGCAAGTCTACTCTATCACCTTCCGGTGCACCGGCATCTGCCCAGATGCTAAGCGTATTTATTTCCTGTTCGGAGAGTGACATATCGTTCTTGAATTCTTGAATGCCTACGTTCGGGTCCAAATGCCACGGCGGCATGATCCGCTTCGTGGTGCGATCCTTAATAAGCAGAGCAAAGGGCCGCACCTGCTCATAAGTCAGCAGCGGCATAGGACCGATGCCTTCGGGATTATGGCAAGACGCACATTTGTCCTGCAGTATCGGCGCAACATCACGGGAATAGGTTGGCGCTTCTTGTGCAAATACCGTGTTGGCTGCAGCAAGAGCCACAACGCTGACAAGTATTTTCCATCGATGGATAATTTTCATAGTGTTGAATCCTTGGAGCCTTCGGCTCTTCAGTCATCTACTTGTATTGAGAAATAGGCATTGGTATGACAGCAATAGAATTCAAATGCGGCAACATCATCGATCGTTTGCATTCGAATCACATACTCACCCGCCTCGCTTATCTGCAGCTGTGTTGACGTACTTGAGCCGCTCTCGGTCATATACTCTTTGTTAGAAAACTCTACGCTTCCCGGTCCGCTATGATGAGACCAGCCCACCCAGACCTCGATATCCGCATGCTCGATGTGTGCGCTCAATGTGATGGGCTCATTCACCTTCGCCTGAATGAGTTGGGGATATTGAATACCAGCACGTCCTCGAATAGCTTTTGGAGCACCCTCAAGAGTTACCAACGGCGCGACGTCACCACGTCCGTTCGAACTCGGCTCGTCCAGCACATACGGCGCGATCACCTTGCCGGGCACTTTTAGTTCCTGGCGATTGCTATTCAGATACCAGGTGATCCTGTTACCTGAGTCGAAATCTGCTGGCACATTAATACTGAAGGCACAGAAGACATGACGGTAGCGAGGCGGCAAGGGGTCGAAATGTGTGGGCAGCATAACGCCGCTCAGATCCAACCCGGGATAATCCGTCTCGAGGTAATTGCTCTCGCCCAAGGGGACGTTAAGAGCTTCCTGCGAATTCATATTGAAAAAACCAAAGCAGATAGTACTGCTGCCATCCTCGTTAGGAAACCAGCCATCGAAAAGTGGAATGACCGGTTGCCCCTTGGTGCGAATAATTTCGGCAGACCAGATTTGATTGGATAACTCTATCTGCTGGGCGAGCGCTCCTGTACTCAGCAGCAGAGCAAAAAATGGTGCACAGATTACGAGTCGTCTAGACATTATGCGCAGAGGTATCCTTTGTCTTTCTTGTTATTGAACACTCTTAACTAGCTAGGAGCATATCGAAAATCATTCTGCTTGTCGCGGGCTATGCTAGACTCTTCGAAAATATTCGGGTGCCTAAAATGAGCCTAATCCGCCGCATTCCTTCTTCTTTATGTCCCTTATTTCCCTTATTTACTCTTGGGATAGCCCTCTTTTCATCCCCCGGTGTTTCCGCCCAGCAAGGCGCCCCCGCTGGCGAATGGCCTAGTTACGGCGGTGATCTGGGGCACACGCGCTATGCACCGCTGAATCAGATCGACGCAGAAAATTTCGATCAACTGGACGTGGCATGGCGCTTCAAAACAGATAATCTGGGCCCGTCACCGGAATACCGCTTCCAGTCAACTCCGCTGATGGTGGGCGGCAAGCTATTCAGCACAGCGGGATCGCGGCGCTCGGTGGTTGCCCTGGATGCCGCAACGGGCGAGCTGCTCTGGATGTTTCGCTTTGAGGAAGGGGTGCGCGGGGAAAACGCACCGCGTCAACTTTCCGGACGCGGCCTGGCCTACTGGCAGGACGGCAACGAGTCCAGAATATTGTATGTCACCCCCGGCTACCGATTGATCGCCTTGGACGCAGACACCGGACTACCGGCACTCGATTTTGGAATTGATGGTGTCGTTGATCTCAAGCAGAACCTGGATCAGGACATCGACCTGGATACTGCCGATATAGGCCTGCATTCAACGCCCATCGTCGCCAAAGATGTAGTCATTATTGGAGCCGCCCATCGCACCGGAGGCAACCCCCGCAGCCGCGAAAACGTCAAAGGCTTCGTGCGCGGATTCAACGTGCGTACCGGAGAGAGGCTTTGGGTTTTTCACACCATTCCTCAGCGCGGAGAGTACGGTTTCGAGTCATGGGAAGGAGATTCCGCCAGCTATACCGGCAATACCGGTGTGTGGGCGCAGATTTCCGTGGACCCTGACCTGGAGACAGTTTATTTGCCTGTGGAAGCCGCCACCGGCGATTACTACGGCGCCTACCGGCCGGGAAATAACCTGTTCGCAGAATCCCTAGTCGCTGTCGATTTATACACCGGGGAGCGCAAGTGGCATTATCAGTTAGTGCACCACGGCATCTGGGATCAGGATATTTCCAGCGCTCCGATACTTGCCGATGTGATGATCGACGGACAGCTGCGCAAGATAGTTGCTCAACCAACCAAGCAGGCTTTTCTGTATGTGTTTGATCGAGTCACGGGCGTGCCGATCTGGCCGATAGTAGAACGCTCAGTAGAGTTAGGCGATGTGCCTGACGAATGGTATTCACCTACTCAGCCCTTCCCAACCCGACCACCGGCCTATGATCGCCAAGGAGTTAGCACAGATGATCTGATAGATTTCACGCCCCAGCTGCGCGCCAAGGGATTGGAGCTCGCCAGCTGGTACAAACTAGGCCCTCTTTTTACGCCCCCCGTGGTGGGTGACATCAACGACCACTTGGGTGTCTTGATGTCACCAGCAACAGGCGGCGGCACCAACTGGCCGGGAGGCTCGCTCGATCCGGAGACTGGCATACTCTACGTGTCCAGCAACAGCTCACTGGGCTCCATCGCTCTGGTACCTCCCTATCCGGGTCAGTCGGACATGGCCTATATTCAGGGTAATCCCCTTACCGGACCACGTACCTCTGGCGGCGCCGGTTCATCTGCCGGTGGTGGCAGGACAGAATTTGAGGCGCAACAGCGACAAGTAGCAGTCTCCACTCGGGGCAATCCGCCGCGAGGGATATTGGTCGATCGCCTACCCTTGCAGAAGCCTCCCTATGGGAAAATAAGTGCTCTGGATCTGCGCGATGGCAGCCTCGCCTGGCAGATTGCTCACGGCCAAACACCTGACAGAGTCGCCAATCACCCGGCCCTAGCCTCTGTCGATATTCCGCGCACCGGACAGAGTGCCTCTATTGGCACCCTCGTCACCAAAACCTTGCTGATCGCAGGTGAAGCAGAAATGACAACAGGCGATGACGGCGAGCACCGGGCAATGCTCAGAGCATATGACAAAGCTAATGGCGAGGAAGTCGGCGCCTTGAAACTGCCAGCACCGCAGACCGGCTCTCCAATGACCTATATGCTCGATGGCGAGCAGTACTTAGTATTGGCTGTGAGTGGCTCCGGTTATTCTGGTGAATTGATTGCCTTTAAACTATAGAGAATAGGATGACAGACCACGAATAAGGAAACTCGGGTGAGGTAGTAAAACGTGGTCTGTCCCCGATTATCGCGTGTTGCGATTAGGAATTCTCGGATTAAGGGTTCTTACATGTTCGGAAATAGAACGAATTTGGCTGGCAGTAAAAGTGTCTGCAAACGCCGGCATACTGTTTTGACCATTGCTTATAATGCTGACCACATGGTCGGTACCGAATGCCGCCAAACCTTCAAGAGGCATGCCGTTGTGACCACCCTCACCACGCCGCCCGTGACAAAACACACAGGTCTCCTGAAATAATGCCAAGCCTTCGGGGTTCGCCTGTGGCGCTGTCTCTTATACACATCTCCGAGCCCACGAGACCGA
>CAJXQP010000095.1 GCA_913058275.1 uncultured Gammaproteobacteria bacterium
CCTCTCTATTCGTCGGCAGCGTCAGATGTGTATAAGAGACAGCGGTGGTTTTACACGTCCGCCGAAAACCATATCCCCAGGCACACAATTACTAATGGACTGGACTCGAGAGTGTGGTGAGTCATTGAATACCGCCGTACGGTTTCGTGATACCGGTGGCTGCTGCGATGGCAACAACCTAGCAGCTGCAGGACTACCCAATGTAGACACCCTGGGTGTGTGTGGAGCAAATATTCACACCGATCAAGAATACATGTTAATCGACAGTCTCACAGAACGGGCCAAGTTGAGCTACAAACTACTCGGGAAAATAGCCAGCCACGGTGATCAGCTAATCGAGTTGAGTAGTGCGGGAAGAGCCTCATGATTATACGAACTGCGAAGCACGATGATCTGGAGAATCTATTAGAGTTATCTGCAATGCTCCCACCTGGCATGACCTCAATGCCTTGTGATACAGAAACCTGGGAAAAGAAACTACAACTGGTTAGCGATAGTATCTCAAGACAGCCTCAGGAAGATCAAGAATCTGTTTATCTGTTGGTGCTAGAGGACCCGACCAATAACGCAATAGTGGGTACCGCAGGAATGATTTCGGGAGTGGGCAATACACGACCATTCTACAACTACAAAATGTCGAAAGAAGTCAAAACATCTCCTGATATAAACATTAAGCGCAGTAGCAATCTATTGAACCTTGTTAATGACTATACTGGAGCTACAGAATTAACTTCCCTATTCTTGATGCCCGAGTATCGTCGTAACGGAGCGGGACAATTTCTATCTCGTTGTCGCTTTGTGTTTATGAGCGATTTTCCCGAACGTTTTGACGATGTAGTATTCGCTGAAATTAGAGGTTGGTTAGACGAAAACGAAGACTCTCCATTTTGGAATCACCTAGGGCAGAAGTTTTTCAAACTGCCGTTTCACAAAGCTGATTTTATTAGCTCTGTAAATGGCTCACAATTTATATCAGATTTAATGCCACGATTTCCTGTGTATTTGGAACTGCTGCCCCAAGAGGCAATCGAAGTTATAGGCCGTGCGCACCGAGACGCCGCTCCAGCGCAACGCCTGTTGGAAAAGGAAGGCTTTAACTACAATGGTGCCGTCGATATCTTTGACGCTGGGCCAATCGTTGAATGTGACCGTGACGAAATTCGCTCTATACAGAATACAACCACAGCTCGTATTAAGTCGATCTCAAACTCTGCCAGCGACAAGAGTGAATCACCCTTGTGCATAGTTAGCAATCGTAATCTGGCGGAGTATCGACTAATTACCTCGCGCATTGAAAACCCTACTGAAGATGAAATAACTATTTCTGCTGCGGATGCAAAAATGCTGAATGTTGATATCGGTTCGGAAATACAGATGTTGCAGATGCGCCAGTAGAGAGCCATGCAGTACCGGATTCCCTCAAATGTAGATCAGCACACCTTAAGCAAGTCAACGTAACAGCCATGCACCAAGTGAGTAGTTAAATGAACGATATCGCAGAAAAATTAGAGCAAGGACACTATATAGACGGCCAGTGGCTAACTTCGAACGGTGAATCTTTTGTCTCCGAAAACCCTGCGACCGACGCACCGCTATGGCGAGGCAATAGTGCAGAGCAAGCACAGATCAACGAGGCGGTAACTGCAGCTACTAGAGCATTCCCAAGCTGGAGTCGCCTCAGCTATCAACAACGCAGCGAATACATAGCTGCCTTTATCGAAGCTGTAAAAGCACATCAGGAAAAGCTAGGTGAAACTATTCATCTCGAAACCGGCAAGCCCCACTGGGAAAGTAAAACTGAAGTGGCTGCTATGATTGGCAAGGCCGCTATCTCGGAAAAAGCCTATCAGCAACGTACCGGCAGTGAATTTTCCGATAACGCAGGACTACGCATTTCCCTGAACCATCGGGCAATTGGTGTGTTTGCGGTACTCGGTCCTTACAATTTCCCGGCCCACCTGCCCAATGGTCACATTATCCCGGCATTGCTCGCTGGAAATACTCTTGTTTTCAAACCTTCTGAACTTACGCCCTTAGTAGGCGAGCTAATGATTAAGTGCTGGATCGAAGCCGGCCTTCCTCGAGGCGTGTTAAATCTGCTCCAAGGGGGTCGCAGTACCGGCGAATTGCTGACCGCCAATGAGGCTATCGATGGCGTGCTGTTTACTGGTAGTTCGAAAACCGGAGCAGCTATTCACAAACAGTTTGGCGGGAAAACAGAGAAAATGCTCGCCTTGGAAATGGGTGGCAATAATCCCTTAGTCGTTGCAAAAGTTAAGAATGCTAAGGCAGCGGTGTACAACATTGTCCAATCGGCCTTTATCTCCGCTGGTCAACGCTGCACTTGTGCGCGCCGATTGATCCTGCTCAGAAGTGCCGAAAATGAAGAGATACTGGCCTTATTAAAAACCGCCACTCAGAATATCAAGGTGGGTGTTTCTGATGATTGTTTCATTGGCCCAGTAGTAAGCAATGCAGCAGCAGAGAATGTCATGCGAGTGGCTGCAAAAACCATGAGCCTGGGCGGAAGTGAGGTCTTAGCTGTGCAGCGACTCGATCCAGCGAAACCATTTATTCAACCAGGCATTATCGATGTAACTGATGTTGAAAAAATTGATGATGAAGAATGTTTTGGCCCGCTGTTACAAGTGATTTGGGTCGACAATCTAGATGAAGCAATCACCGTTGCTAACAACACCCGATATGGTCTTTCTGCCGGCTTGTTAAGTGATGATGAGAACGATTGGAATGATTTTTACCAGAGAATCCGGGCCGGTATCGTGAATTGGAACCGACCTATCACAGGAGCGAGTGGTGCGGCTCCGTTTGGAGGTGTAGGAGCCAGTGGTAACTTCCGCCCAGGCGCATTTTATGCCGCCGACTACAGCGCCTATCCAATAGCCAGTATGGCCAGCGCTGAAGTCGAGCTTCCTAACCCCCAGTCGCCGGGTCTTAATATCTAGTCTGGGTTTAATTTTTTAAGCAGACTAACTAAGTGGTTTCCAAAATGAAAACATTTGAAGTAAATTTCGATGGCCTAGTTGGCCCTACCCATAACCATGCTGGCCTGTCTTTTGGGAACCGTGCCTCTTCGAACCACGGCGGTCAAACATCTTCGCCTAAGCAAGCTGCTCTCCAAGGATTGGAAAAGATGATTAGCTTGTCCCGCCAGGGGTTGAAACAAGCTGTACTGCCACCTCATGACAGACCTCATGTACCAAGCCTACGCAATCTTGGCTTTAATGGCAAAACTGACACCGACGTAGTTGCCCATGCAGCGAAAAGAGCTCCAAACATTCTAGCGTCCGTCAGCTCTTCTTCTGCGATGTGGGTAGCGAATGCAGCGACTGTCTCACCGTTTGCAGACACTCTCGATGGTAAAACACACTTTACGCCGGCGAATCTGAATTCCATGTTTCACCGTTCAATCGAAATCGACACCACATCAACAATATTGAAATCTATTTTCCGTGGTGATGAATATCAACACCATCCAGCGCTACCTTCAGGACAAACTTATTCCGATGAAGGAGCCGCCAACCATAGCCGTCTATGCAGCTCTTATGGAGACCAAGGGATAGAGTTATTCGTTTACGGAGTTTGTCAAACTGACCCCAAAGCCGGACCTAAGAAATTTCCAGCAAGACAAACTCGGCAAGCTTCCGAGGCCATAGCTCGCAGTCATGGATTACGCACGGAGAAAACTGTATTCGCTCAGCAGCATCCAGAGGCTATCGATGCTGGAGTTTTTCACAATGACGTCATTGCAGTCGCAAATAAAAATCTGTTGTTCTGCCACCAACTTGCCTTCGCAGAACCTCAGCTACTACGCCGAGAATTAGATTCGGCTTTTGGTAACGATCAAATCACTTATATCGAAGTGCCTAGTGAAAAAGTTTCCTTGGAAGATGCTGTGGCGTCTTATTTATTTAATTCACAGCTACTGTCACTGCCTGACAAAACCAATTGTAATTTAATTGTTCCAATAGAATGTGCTGAGAACAACGCAGTTAAATCCTATCTCGATGAATTGGAAAGCGACCACCCTGCTATCAATGCCGTACAGTATCTGGACCTTCGAGAGAGCATGAATAACGGCGGCGGACCTGCATGTCTGCGCCTGCGGGTTGTTATGACCCAAAAACAAATAGAAGAAACCTCGGCGCAGGTGTTTTTAGATGAGGCCTTGTATAAAAATTTGAAACATTGGATAAATAAGTACTATCGAGAGTCATTGCATGTGAGCGACCTTCTGGACCCTAACTTGCTGCTAGAGTCCAGAACGGCTTTGGACGAACTAAGCCAACTACTTCATCTTGGTGCCATCTATGAATTCCAATAGATAGCTCGTATAAATGATAAACAGACTCCTCTGCCCTTCTATTCGCTACTTACTTTGATCTTTCGGTATGCAGCCCTTGGCTCCGAAGCTTAAGTTGGGCAAAAATATTAAGACAATTCACGACATAACAGTGATAAGTCAGTGTCACACACTGTCGCACATATTAAGTGTTTTCAGTTTTATTTGAGAGCCTTCAAGCAGTAGAATTGAGGCTATCGTAAAGAACAGAGGCAAGACAATGACTATCCCGGTATCCAGACGAGAATTCCTTAATTTGCTAGGAGCCTATGGCGGCACGTCAGCCGTGCTGCAGGCCGGTACAGCTCTCGGGTTTATGCCAAGCAGCAGCCAGGCTGCTGAGATAGCGCTACAGGCTAATAATGGCAAGAAGGTCGCCATCCTCGGCACCGGTATATCTGCTCTGACCACCGCTTGGGAGCTTACCAAGGCCGGATACGACTGCACTTTACTCGAGGCCTCTCACCGTCCAGGTGGGCGCATGTTCACGGTACGCTCCGGTACAGTCATCGACGAAATCGGAAACTATCAGCGCTGTGAGTGGGATAACGACCCTCACCTGTACTTTAATGCCGGCGCCGCACGTATCCCGAGCATTCACAGCAATGTGCTGAAATACTGCAAAGAGCTGGAAGTTGAGCTGCAAGTATTTGTTAACGAAAGCAAGACAGCCTGGGTACAAGATGACGCAATGAATAATGGCAAGCCGATTCGTAATACTGACTATTCATCGAGCATGCAGGGCTTCATTTCAGAAATGCTTTCAAAAGCCTTGGGCGATTCACAGCTAGATTCCTCTCTTACGGAATCCGAATCGGAAACATTACTAGGCATGCTACGTGGCTTTGGCGACCTTAATGAGGACATGCTGTACAAAGGCACGACTAGAGCTGGTTATGACTCTGGTGGTTTCTTGGATCATGGCACTAAGAGAGATGTAGTAGCACTACGTGATCTACTAAAGACACAGTTAGCACGTAATGTGATGGTCACCACTCAGGAAGGAACAGGCAGTGGTCCGCTTCTGATGCAGCCAGTTGGCGGAATGGATCGCATTATTTACGCATTCGCCAATCGACTTGGTAATCGAATTAAATTTAGAGCCCCAGTTACAGAAGTCATGGTGAAAGAGGATGGCGTTGAAGTGGCCTATGAGCAAAACGGCGTTACTGAAGTACTGAAGGCTGATTATTGTTTCAACTGCATTCCCAGCCATCTAATGAGTGGCATACCTAATAATTTTCCCGACGACTACTCTGAGGCGTTGAATTACATACGCCGTGGCAAAGCCTACAAAGCAGCGTTTCAAGCCAAGGAACGTTTCTGGGAGAAGGAAGGAATTTACGGAGGAATCACTTGGGTTAATGCACCTACCCAACAAATCTGGTACCCGCCGCATAACATTCATGGAAAGAAAGGTGTGGTACTCGCGGCTTATAATTTTGGCGGCGCAAATTACACTGAAATGAGTCAAGTAGATAGAATCGAAGACCTCCTCAAACACGGTGAAAAAGTTCATTCCAACTATCGTGAGATGGCAGAGAAGCCTATGACTATCGCCTGGCATCGAATGAATCACATGCTAGGCTGTGCACCTAGGTGGGCTCGAGTTAGAGGCGGCTGGTCCGACAAAGAAGAACAAATGTATGAAACTCTTAGACAACCAGTGAATGGCCGTCACTACTTAATTGGTGACCAGAGCACGCAGCACTCTGCCTGGATGGAAAGTGCTATTCAATCTGCTCATTACGCATTGGCAGATCTAGATCAACGAGTGAGATCGGAACCCGCATGAAAAAATTTCTAACAGCAACAACACTATGCCTGTCTGCTCTTTGCAGTATGGCCTCACTGGCAGCTGAAGGCGACGTGGGAGTTGCGGCCGCAATGGACGACCGCTATTGCACAACCTGTCACGGCGTAGAAGGCATAGGCAACATAGGCATCGAAGCTCCTCGGCTAGCGGGTATGGAAGCTTGGTACCTAAAACGCCAGCTGGAAAATTTCCGCGCAGGCATTCGCGGCACACATGGAGAAGATACACAGGGCATCGCTATGCGACCTATGGCGGCAAAACTAAGCGATGAAAGCATTGCCGACATCGTTGATTGGGTTGGCGACTGGGAATACGTACCGGCAGAAGCTACAGTAGAAGGCGATGTGCGCCAGGGTCGCACAGCTTTCCAAGCCTGTGCCGCTTGTCATGGAGCTGATGCGCAAGGCAATGAAGCGCTGGGAGCGCCAGCTCTAGCCGGACAAAATGATTGGTATCTGATTACTCAGCTGAGAAATTTTCGCGCAGGGTTTCGAGGAGCACATCAAGAAGATACATTTGGCAGTCAAATGGTCGCCATGTCAAAAACCTTGAGAGACGATCAGGCTGTCATTAACGTAGTGAGTTACATCAACACACTATAGTAATAGTCATCCAGAGAGTCAGGGCACGCTAAGTTCTAGCAGCTCATAAAGCATACAAATAGGGCAGCAGGGATTTAGTTCTAATTCCTGCGAGCCTTCGAGAGTTTTAGTTTGAGAATCCTGAGGGCACAGGGCATGCAATCTTCACCAAATGGAGAACAAAATCTTCAGACCATAGATCGATTTATCTTCTCCGGCGGACTCGTACTGCTCATAGTCATTGTGGGTACGATACTGATTGCTCCACAGTGGAGCGCTGCTGCGATCGATACGTCCTATGTCTTCATCTCAACCCGCCTCGGTGTACTGTATGTGATTGCCGCCATACTTACGCTCGGGTTCCTTTTGTATATAGCTATTAGTCCCTATGGCGAATTGGTATTGGGTTCGGTCGCAGAACCGGAATATGGTCAGGCTAGTTGGATATCCATGCTGTTCTGCGCGGGTATAGGAGCTTCACTTATATACTGGGGCGCAACTGAGTGGACCTTCTATTACATCGCTCCTCCCTTCGGCATCGAACCGGAATCAGACGCAGCTTTGTTAATGGCAAACAGTTACGGCATGTTCCATTGGGGTCCCATTGGCTGGGCATTCTATTGTCTTCCCGCAGTGGGCCTGTGCCTGTCGTATCATGTTTTCAAAATTCCTGCGCTAAGACTTAGCTCGGCCTGCTCTGAGGTCTTGGGCAGACAACAAGAGTTATGGCCAGGACGGCTAATAGACTTGCTGTTCATCGTAGGTACCATTGGCACCTGTGCTACCGGTCTTGGCTTTGGCACCTCGGTGGTTTCGTCCGCAATCAACAAACTTACAGGCATTGAAGATGGCATAGTCTTACAGATCGGCGTTGTGTTTATAGCGACAGGATTAATCGCCTTTAGTGTGTTTAGAGGACTGAATGAAGGCATCAGACGACTCAGCACTCTCAACGCATTTCTGGCGCTGATACTAATCGTCTACATTTTTGTATTCGGCCCTACGCTGTTCATATTGGAAGCGGGAGTTACGTCATTGGGCACAGTAGCTGGTAATTTTGTGCGCATGCTCTCTTGGACCGACCCGCTGCAACGTGCCGACTTCGTAGAGTCCTGGACCGTCTTCTATTGGGCCTGGTGGCTAGCAATGGGGCCATTCATTGGTATGTTCATCTGTAAAATTTCTCGCGGGCGAACACTGCGAGAACTCATTGTCGGAGTGCTGGGCTGGGGCAGTCTAGGCTGTGCTTTGTTCTTCATGGTATTGGGTGGCTATGCACAATACCTAGAAGTGCAGAACATCTATCCTGTAGTGGCGCAGGCAAACGAGGTAAGCCCATCGAGTGCATTTATTAGCATCGTATCTTTACTGCCATTAGGCTCAGTAATGGTTTTACTAGTAGCCGTGATCGGCCTGGTTTTCGTCGCCACAACTTATGATTCTGCAGCCTACACCTTGGCAGCCGGGGCAACACGTAGTTTGGGAGAGGGCGAACATCCGGCTCGTTGGCATCGGGTATTTTGGGCATTTGCCCTAGGCACACTTCCCCTCAGCCTACTCTTCGTTGGCGGCCTGAGGGAACTACAAACTGCATCACTGCTGGCCTCATTGCCCTTGCTATTTGTCTACGGCATACTTGGCGTTTCAATCTGGAGGATGCTGCGCCGCACTCGAGTCACCTAAGATGGAATATCACTCTTGTTAAAAAGCTCAGTCCGATTACATACAATAAGCCATTCTATCTTCAAATCACTACATCTCGCGGCTTGATTCCACTTTATAGAAGCGATATTTGATAGAGTTATACATTTTTCAGCATGGTACCAAGCACAATGAGATCTATGAAGCAGCAGCTGTCACACCTTAGTCTTTTCATCGTTCTAGCCGCCACACAGAACAGCCTCGCGCAGGAGAGCACCCCAAGCCTCCAACCGGCCACGAACCCGGTCGCGGCTACTTCGGAGGAAGACGCGAATTCAACGGTGGTGTATAGCGCAGAATCCTTTGCTCAATATAGCCCAGTTACTGCCAAAGACATGTTGGACCGCATCCCCGGCGTCTCATTACGTAACGGCGGTGGCGGTGGAGGCGATCGCGGCCTTGGTACCGGTGGGAACCTTTTGATCAACGGGCAGCGTATAGCAGGCAAAGACAACTCAGCATCAGACCAACTCGAGCGCATCACGGCTGCAGAAGTCGAACGCATAGAGATTATTCGTGACACTACCGGCGCCTTGAACGTACGCGGCGCTAGCGAAGTAATAAATGTCATATTGGTCGCCGTGGAGTCGCGATCCAGCACGACAGTAGAGTTAGTTAAAAGACTCAATCACGATGACAAATTCGAGACTGGTGGTTCCGTTGCCTGGTCTCAGCAGATAGGCAATTTTCAGGCCTTAGTGAATCTACGATCACGACCTAACTACGAAAATCGCGACAACCGAGAGGTCAGGCTAGGACCAGACGGTGAGTTACTAGGCACCCTATTCGAAACTACGATTCGCGATAAGGACGAACAAACTTTTTCCACCAACTTGAGTTACAGCCTTGGCCCTCATCGCATGCAGCTAAATGCATTGGTTAGCGAAGGAGACCACCCTCGGCCTGTCCGCCGCGACTTCGTAGACTTCACCAATGCTGGAGTCATCAACAGTATTCAGGAAGAGCAGGTTGAGAACGAGGAGAGTAATTGGGAAGTTGGCGGAGATTATGAATTCAATTTCGAAAATGGATCACGACTAGCCGTGTTGTTTGTCGCGAACAATGAGATTCGCAATTCCGTGAGAGAACGGTTCGAAGCAGACCCAGCAGAAATAGGTTTAAGTAAAAACCTGTTTATCGATTCTATGCGCGAAATCAGTGAATTTATTGTGCAGACCAATTACAACTTTTCTTTGAACGAGGGGCAATCC
>CAJXQP010000096.1 GCA_913058275.1 uncultured Gammaproteobacteria bacterium
ACGAGATCAGCCTCGGTCTCGTGGGCTCGGAGATGTGTATAAGAGACAGCTGTTCACCAATACGGCGAGTGGTCCCGTGTACGCAACCTCAGGATCATTATCGCCGAACGATCGCGTGAAGCCGTTGCGCAGGCCTGAATAACGAATTTGTACAGTAGCGCCGGTCTCAATAAACAAGCCAACCAGTTGGTTCGCCTCGCTCAAACTACCGCCACCGTTGTTACGCAAATCAACGACAACCGCATCTACATCTTCTGCTTTTAGTTCATCCAGAAGAGCGTGCACATCGCGCGTTGAGCTCTTATAGTCTTCATCGCCGCGTGAGGCAGCTTCGAAGTCGAAGTAAAAAGTAGGGAGGTCGATGATGCCGATCTTATACATCTCGCCGTTGTAGCTAAGCTCTATGACTTCCTTCTTGGCAGATTGATCTTCCAGCTTTACCGTGTCGCGAGTAATGCTTACGACGGTTGCGCTTGATTCGCCAACCGCATCTACAGGAATAACGTTTAGGCGAACGACAGTGCCCTTTTCTCCGCGAATCTGAGCTACAACATCATCAAGGCGCATGCCTACAACATCCTGCAGTTCGCCGTCTACTCCTTGGCCTATTGATACAATTCGATCGCCAGCCTTCAATTCATCACCGCGCTCCGCTGGCCCACCTTTTATAAGCTCGGCAACCTTGGTGTACTCTTCTTCGGTAGTAAGTTGTGCGCCAATTCCCTGTAGGGAAAGTGAGAGACCCATATTGAAGTTCTCAGAATCGCGTGGCGAAAAATAAGAGGTATGTGGATCAACCGCCGTCGCTACAGTGGCCATATAAGTCTGAAAAACATCTTTGTCGTTTGTTTTAGAGATTTGGCTCAGCTGGTTGCGATAGCGTTTGCCTAATTTTTCTATGATCTCTTCTTCATCATCACCGGTTAGTCTTAGGCTCAGGACGCTGTTCTTGATTCTGAGTCTCCACAGCTCATCCAATTCTGCTGGCGAAGCTGCATAGGGCGCATCTTCACGATCAATTTCTATAGCCTCATCGATGGTGAAATCCATCTCGCTGACATGATTTTCAACGCGGTCTACGGCATAAATCATGCGCTCGAGTATGCGTCTGTAATACCGGTTGTATATTTCGAAGCCTGGTTCGACACTGCCATCTTCGAGGCTGTTATCTAAGGTGTAGCGATAGGCGCTTAACGCATCGATATCTTCTTTGAGGAAATACAGCTTCGAGCCGTCAAGGGCGTCTATATAGCTATCAAATACGGTGGAGGAGAAATTGTCGTTTATATCGATCGAGGAATAGTGTTTCGTTTCCAGCTCGTTTAACAGTTTAACCGCGGTATCACCGTGGATCGGCTGGCTTTCAAGTGGGGTGTATAGTGCATCGATATCGAGGACCGTGTTTAGCTGATCCGTGTCTTCCTGCGCGATCAGCGTCGAGGCCAGTAGAATCGAGCATGCTGCGACTGCCGCTTTCTGCATGAATCGATTTCGTTCGAATTTCGGTGAGTTGTTATTCATATGTCTCCACTTAAATTTCACAATCTAAAATTTCATAATATAAAGAGGGTCGCGAGGTACGGTAACGTAATTGGCGAACGGGCTTGCAGCCCTTTTGTGAAACTAGAGACTAAGCGAAATTGGCGCGCCTGAGAAGGCTTTTGATGCTTAATCTGGGTCTAGAAAACGTCCAGATTTGGTGCATGGCAACTCACTGCTCGATTCACCGCTATTTTATGAGTTTCTGCCGTGCGGAAGCGTGTCGTTCGGCCCGCTCTACATCGATGTAGCGATCCGTAATAGCGCTAGAGCCATGCCCAGCGTCATCTCTAACATGCTCTCTGGGCCTATGTTTAACATCTTCAGAGATCCCTGTATGGCGTAGCCAATGAACCGTAGCGGCGCTCAAACGTTCTGCGTCCTCACTAAAACCATTGGCTCGCATCTTGTCGGCGGCCGCGTCGAAGCATTTCTGCACAATGCCTCGGATCTGGCGCGTGCTGCCTATTCCACCCTTACCGCGTGTCTTGTGAACCAGAGGAGTAGACTCGCCGGGCATTGGCAGGCTAGATAGCCCTCTTGAGAATCTATAGCGCTTCAGTGCCTCGAGCATCGCATCACTAACCGATATCTCTCTCTCTTTGTTGCCTTTGCCGACTGTGAGGAACCACCAATTCCCCTCTTGATCGGCCTGGAAATGGCCCATTTGTGGCTGCCAGCGATTGGTATCTACCAATTCTGAAATTCTGAGGTACATAGCGAAGAGGGCATTCATCACAAACAGTGTGCGTTCGTGCACCTGTGGCTGGTCCACCGCCATTGACTCGGCTGTTTCAATCACGAAGTCCCATTGCAGGGGCGATAAACGTCGGATCTTGCCCTGACTCTGCTGCTTACGCAGGAACTTACTCTTCTGGCGAATTTGAGCCACTGGGTTCGCTGAGAGATAACTCTCTTGAATCAGGAAGTTAAAAAAGCTACTCAATACACTAAATAGAGATTGGAGCGCCGACTGCGAGATAGCAAACTCGCCACTCGCATGGACATAGGGCCGCCAATTCGTGTTTGGAACACGCTCGCCTTGCCGTAGAAGGAACCGAGGTACATTTTTCTGTCCTACCCAGTTGGGAGGTGGTTGCTTCGAAAACTCTACATAAGTCTCGATATCCTCCCTAACTACTTGTTTTAATGATTTTTTCGCTACAACTAAGCACCAATGCAGGAAGTGCTCAATCTCGCGTCTATAGGTGTTAAAGGTGTCGGGGCTGCCTCGATAGCTATAGATAAACTCGGCGGCACTCTGGTAATCATCAACCAACTCGCTAGGCGCATCAACTGCCAGATGCTCCAGTGATTTAAGCGGTTGCTTAAACGGATTCGGCATTTCACCGAGCGTATCGAAGAAGGCTAGAGGAGGGGCTATTTTTGACATTAAATAGTTACTTTAGTTATCTGATTAAAAACAATATTAACTGGTATAGATTAGGTTTAACACCTCTAACACCGAAGGAAATAAGCTATGTTTCTCTTGAATGCTTTTAGTCCCGTCTTGTTAAGTCGGTGCATTACCGAGTTACTTGATACTTGAAGCAGGGCCCATTTGCAAAAATGTGCTGCACTTGTACAATACCGTTGTATACATACCTACATAACGATAGAGATACTTTGCTTAGACTAATTAAACAATGCGCTAGTAGTTGTCTCTTTGCGATCTTGCAGTGCGGCAGTGTCCCGGCTTTAGCGGAGACGCTTAATGTAGCCGTAGCTTCAAATTTCGTTGCCGCCATGCAGCGAATAGAAGAAGCGTTTGAAGGAAATTCCGAGCATGAGGTTCGACTCATTCGCGGTTCTAGCGGCAAACACTATGCGCAAATTCGAAATGGAGCTCCGTTTGATATCTTTCTTTCGGCTGACCAGCTAAGGCCTAGGCGCCTAGTCGAAGAGGGCATCGCTAAAGAATCCGATCTAACCACCTATGCTCAAGGCCAGCTGGCTTTGTGGAGCAGACAAAATGATGTTCAGCTAGGCAGAGAATATCTTTTGAATACAAGCAATTACGGCGTAATTGCAATAGCGAATCCACGTTTGGCGCCTTATGGTCAGGCAGCGACAGAGGTATTTAGCCATTTAGGTCTAGAGTCGCAACTTAGCCAGAGGCTGGTAATGGGGGAGAATATTGCCCAAGCCTTCCAATTTGCGTTTAGTGGTAATGCTGATATCGGCCTGATTGCCTACTCGCAGGCGATTTCTCCTAACATGCGGGGCATGGGCTCTGTCTGGCTAGTGCCTAGCGAGCTGCATCTTCCCATCAAGCAAGACATGGTGATATTGAGCGATTCAAGCGCTGCTCTAGAATTTGCCGCTTTCATGAAGAGCGATACCGTACGCGATATCCTATTAACGAGTGGCTACTTGTTACCCGATGGTGCGCCCTAATGTTATCGCAGCCCGACATAGCTGCTCTGCTCATCACTCTGAAGCTAGCCGCCACTACGACCCTCATTCTGCTCTTACTTGGCACACCATTAGCCTGGTGGCTTGCTACTACGCGCTCTAAAGCACGCAGTGCCATCGAGGCGGTTATTGCCTTGCCTCTAGTGTTGCCGCCAACGGTTCTTGGATTCTACCTGCTGCTGGCATTTTCGCCTGACGGTCCAATAGGAACCACTACAGCGGCATTAGGCTTACCTTCGATGGCGTTTTCGTTTTGGGGGCTGGTTTTAGGCTCGGCGATCTATTCCTTGCCCTTCGTAGTGCAGCCTCTCCAGAACAGCTTCGCAGGCCTAGGCAGGATGCCGCTAGAGGTTGCAGCCACGCTCGGTGCTGGGCCTCTAGACAGGTTTATTAGCGTTGTTCTCCCTTTGTCGAAGATGGGCTATTTGACTGCCGCTGTTCTCGGCTTCGCGCACACGCTCGGGGAATTTGGCGTGGTGCTAATGATTGGAGGCAATATCCCTGGAGAGACACAGGTGCTCTCTATAGCTATCTATGACCACGTCGAAGCACTGGAATATAACCAAGCGCACTGGCTGGCAGCGGGATTACTTTTATGCTCTTTTTTAGTTTTATTAATGATTTACAGTGCTAATCGTAGATTTCACCTGATGAAGACAACATGATAGAAGCAGACCTACAGCTCAGCCAATCGGATTTCAAATTAGATACGAATTTCAGCGTGCCTGGCCGCGGAGTAACAGCAGTATTTGGCCCATCTGGCTGCGGCAAGACTACTTTGCTTCGAGCGATTGCGGGTTTAGAGCCAGCTGTCACGGGCTCACTATCTATAAACGCGGAGCAATGGCTGGGCATAAACGGGTGCCGAACTATTGAGGAGAGGCGAGTAGGCGTGGTATTTCAGAATCCGAGCCTGTTTCCGCACCTTACTGTTCAGGAGAACCTCCTTTATGGAAGGAAGCGCTTAAGAAAAGTAACGAAACCTATTGAAAAAAATGAACTAATTGCCTCGCTAGAGATAGAGAGACTACTTCTACGCTACCCACGGGGCCTGTCAGGCGGCGAAAAACAGCGTGTTGCTCTGGGTCGTGCACTACTGGCTGAGCCGAGGTTGCTGCTGATGGATGAGCCTTTATCGGCGCTAGATCACAACAGTAGAGAGAAATCGATGTTACTTCTAGAAAAATTTCTTCAAGAGATTGATATACCTGTATTTTATGTAACTCATTCTAGCGAAGAAGTGGCACGGCTAGCCGATAATTTGGTACTACTGGCCAATGGCGCTGTGACCGATCACGGCTCAATTCAGGATGTATTAGGCGCAGTCGATGGCGAACTAAGCCGCAGTGATACCGCTTTTAGTGTAATCGAGGGGCGGATAGCCACTAAGCAGTTGCCAGGCTTAATCTCGGTGGACTGCGGTGCAGGCTTAGTATTGCAGCTGCCGGACTTCACGTCAGTGTCAGGTATTCGTTACCAGCCGGGTAGTGGGGTTCGACTGCGTATCCGTGCTCGTGATGTCAGCCTTTGCCTAGAGCAGCCTCAGCGCAGCAGTATTCTCAATATCCTCCCCGCAGTCATTACGCGGCTAGCAGCTGAGCCTTACAACGGTAGTAGGGTAGTAAAGCTGGATATAGCGGGCAAGCAGCTGCTTTCGAAAATCTCGGAATTTTCGGTGCAGCAATTAGCTTTGCAGGAAGGGCAGTCTGTGTTCGCTCAAATCAAGTCAGCAGCGCTTGTATAAAAATATTAAACAATCACTTAGGAAGGGATATTATTGTGATATCTAAGGCATGGATGCCTGATTGGCTAATTGCTGAATTTCCGAGAAGTTAAGTTCCCATCAGAATAACGCTAGAGGCTTTAAACAGCGCAGAAAGCACCATTCCTTCAGCGAGCGCCAATTGATCCGAGCTTTTGTTGGTAATTATGGCACTCAAGGTCTTCTTGCCTGCCAGCTCAATAGTCACATCGGCGTTCACGGCCCCGCGATCCAAATTGATCAACACGCCTGTCAGAACATTGCGAGCACTGACCCTAAGTTCGTCACCTACCGCTAAGGTTACAGATGACGCCTTTATCATAGCGATGACTGATAGGCCCTCAACAAGCTTCATCTCGCGGCGGCTCTGCTCCGTGACCATAGCCACGATTCGCTGCTGCTCGGATATCTGAATTTGTACTTCTGAATTGACCGCGCCTGTTTCTATCTCAATAATATTGCCTAGGAATTGATTGCGGGCACTGGTTTGTAATAGAGCGCTTTTCATGAATTTGGATACATCGTCTAAGGAATTTAACTGTTGATTGAGCTGTTCTAAGAATTGGTTATGTTGTTTCTGTAACTGTTTAAAACCATTCAACATTTTCTTACCATAGCTAGTGAGAGTGGAGCCGCCACCTTTGCTGCCGCCGACACTTCGCTCTATTAGGGGCTGCTCGGATAGGTTGTTGATACGCTCCAGCCTATCCCAGGCCGTTTTGTAGCTCACGCCAGCTATCTTCGCTGCAGCCGTGATCGAGCCGGTATCAGCTATAGCCTCTAGCAAATCGATTTGATCGAGCATTAGAGGCTTGGATGCCGCTTCGGTCAGCCAAATCTTACCTTTAAGGTTTGCCAAGAAGAAGTCCTCATCATCAATATTGATGCACATTATGCCTCATAACGTAGCCGAGCCAAGCGTGGAATGGCTGGCTTGCGTATCCACATACGCTTTTCAGGACGCTCGCGATAGGGTAGGTTTATTTGTATTGAGCCGCTAGGTTCTTCATCGGCTTCATATGTTAAAAAAACTATTAACCAATGCAGCTAAATCACTATTAATTAACAGTATTTGGAGAATAATTAACATGCGCAAGGCAATTTTAGCGTGCTTACTAGCCGCTCTTTTAGGTCAAACAGCACGGTCTCAGGAGTATGAGCCGCCGCGGACATCCAGCGGAAGGCCGGATTTACAGGGTGTTTGGACGAATAAGACACTGACTCCTTTGAGTCGGCCTAGCGAGTTCGGTCAGATAAGAGCGCTGTCAGCTGAGCAGGCTAGGCGCCTCGAAGACGGCCATCAAGACTATCTAGAGGCGGAGTTCGCAGCGAGCGACCCAGATCGAGAGGCGGGCGCCGGTGCGCAGGCTGGCCTAACGATGGCTTCAATGAATTTTGGAAAGACCTAGGCACAGAAATACAGATGATCAACGGGGAATTCCGCTCATCTATAATCATCGAACCTGCGAACGGCCAGATCCCCTATCTCGGCGACCCTAGAGCGCGCTTTCGCAGAGATGCTAGCGCACCGGGACCGTCTGACGGGCCGGAAGGTCGACCATTAGCCGAACGCTGTCTATTGGCCTTCGGCTCGCATTCCGGGCCACCGATGCTGCCGGTTATGTACAATAACAACTATCAACTCGTGCAAACCGATGACTATGTGATGATACTGGCCGAGATGGCCCATGATGCTCGGATTATTCGCATCAATGACGAGCAGCACATGCAAGGTATGAAGAAATGGATGGGGGACTCAATAGGACGCTGGGAGGGAGATACGCTTGTGGTTATCACGCAAGAGTTTAACCCACAGCAAAGCTTTCGTGGTGCTTCTGAGCAATTGATGGTCACGGAAAAGTTTAGCCGCTATTCTGACTCGCAGATCCTCTACAGGTTCACGGTCGAGGACCCTACGGTGTTCAGTGAGCCATTCACAGGGGAGATGATGATGGGCGCGAGACCGGCAACAGAGCCACTGTACGAATACGCCTGCCATGAAGGCAACTATGCTTTGCCCGAAATATTAGCGGGTGCGAGAAGGTTAGAGCAGCATAATTCACCACAATAGCTACTCGTTTATGTTATTTATTCAAATATATATTCCATTATTACAAATAGATAGAATATAAATAGAAAGTAATACAATAGTTTTGAGGTTTTTATGAATTTGCTGACTATCACTAGACCCTGGTTAGCTGGATGGGCCTTTGTTCTCACCGCTTGCAATAGCGCTCAGATGAATTTCGAGCGCATGTCTTTCCCTGAGTTAGTAGCTTACAACCGCACCGTGGAGCCAATGGATCAGATCTATTGTGTTGAGGAAATAAGGGCTGGAAGTCATATTCGGCGACGTCACTGCGAGACCCTAATAGAAATTCAGGAGAGTTTGGCGAGATCAGCCTCGGCTATTAATGTCCTCGGCACCGTGCAAATTTATTAGACCTTAGCAAAGGAGGGTGGTTCGCCCGAATCGCGACTGAGATCAAAGGCCTGAGCGCCAGTTTAGTTGGTATAGTTAATTTATTACTTCGTAAAAATTACGGTAACTCTCTGAATATAAAAAATATTAAAAAAACTATAAGGCCGAAAAAGGACACCAGGAACCTGCTAGTTCTACTGCTTTGTGCAGGTGGTTTACTAGGCTGTAGTGCGCTCGACACGACCATTGTGGATCCTGTCGAGTGGTGGGCAGTTAACGGCTGGGGTAATTCTGTGACTATAAAGCTATACGATAATAACTGCAGTCGTTTTCTAAGAGACGTTAAGTTTAGTCGCGATCAAGAGATCAAAGTGGTTTCTTGCGGCGATGGTCAGGGCCAGGCAAATGTGCGTTTTCGCCGAGAACGTTCTGGGCCAGACCCTTGGAGCCCAGATACTACGGTGTCATCTAACCAGCGGACTATAGTTAAATAGTTGTATAGAAAGAGTTTGATTGAAAAATTTGTAGATCGCAACTAGACAGAAACTAGTCTACTCCAATAGGAGAGTTCTACTATGAAGCCTATTACCTTTGTTTTTATTGCTGCTGCTTTAACTTCATGCGCGACTTCCGGCAAGCCCGCTTTCACCGAAATGACACAATCAGAACTTGAAGGTCATAATTTAACGGTAGCCTCGGAGGATTGAGTCTATTGTGCTATGGGGAGCCTAATTCTGTAGTCCATCTCTTGCCCAGGCCGAGATATGTTTGTGTCACTGCCAGGGAAATTGAACGGGAATCAGCAGATGCTTCTTATTAACAAAAACACATGAGGAGTATCGATCGCGTACAGCCCATATATTATGCCGAGAGACTGACGACAACATCAACTCTCTTATTTCCGGTAATCTCTACTATTGCCGGATAAACTCGTTACTCTATGATTATTCCCGTTAATTTGCACAAGGTGAGGGGACACTACTGATGAAACAATTAGCCTACATATGTGGATTGTGTGCTTGCCTCTCGATGTTGGCGGTTTGCACTGCGCAGAAGGTCGTTCTAGATGATGAGAGTTTGGAGGTGGCTTCTCAAAAGAAAAAGTTGGCTCAATTAGGTCAGATAGCAAGGGGACGAAACGGCTTAACTGGAGATCAATTGCTCAATATTTATTTCCGGTAATCTTTATTACCGGAAATAAAGGAATACGATAGGACATTGGCTGAATTGCCTGAACCAAAAACATATAGCCTACAGCTTTATGTGGATAACTTAATACCAATACCACTGGTTCCTCCAAATGGGCCAAAATCCCGCAACTAAACATCGATTGTTAGTAAGCATGCCGTGATAATAACTTCTACAAATCTTTACCTCTTGGCGTGTCTCTATCGTCTGGAGAGTTGCGTTTCGCGGCAACCTTTACATCGTTTATCGACAGATCGGAATGTTATCTGTCTCTTATACACATCTGACGCTGCCGAC
>CAJXQP010000097.1 GCA_913058275.1 uncultured Gammaproteobacteria bacterium
TCAGCCTCGGTCTCGTGGGCTCGGAGATGTGTATAAGAGACAGAATTTCGACAGTGGTCACGCCCACCGTGAATCAAGATCATGGGAGGTGCACCGGGATTGCCCCAGTCCACATAATTAAGACGAAGGCGCTGAGAAAAATAGTTGTGCGAAGCAGGACCGGCAATGATTGAATTATTTGCTGGCATAGGAAAATTTACCTTATTAAAAAGCGGATTGTGACGCATTCATGACACATGAAACTGGCACCCTTGGGTGTGCAAAATTCTCACAGACTGCACATATCTACCATGACTCGCAGAGTGGGTATTGGTAGAAATAGTCGGGCTAGGTCTTCCAACACCCATGGCAATAAATATCTTCGCGCCTAAGTCTAATTCCAACTATCATGAGTTAGCACCAATTTCCCAAATTGGTCCCCAGTGTGCATTTTATTATAAGCCTGACGAATATCTTTTATGGATGTGGGTCCATCTATCCGAGGGCGCATCTGCAACGTGATAACCAGATCAACCATGTTGGCAAAGTCAGCGTTATTGCCCATAGTAGTTCCCTGAATAGTGATTTGCTTGAAAAACATATTCCGCAGATCGATGCTAGAAGGGAAACCACGAGTGGCGCCAAAGAAAGTCAATCTGCCCCCAGGCTTCAGACAGTCAACTAATGAGGCAAAGCCATCGCCGCCGGCGCTGTCTACAACCAAATCAATGCCATCTGATTCGGTGAGCGCTTGTAATTGCTCGACCCAATCTTCATTGTGGTAATTAACGCCAGCGATAGCTCCATCTGCCACCGCGGCTTCAATTTTCTCATCACTACCGGAAGTAACATAAACCTTCGCTCCACGCCCTACCGCCATCGCCAGCATTAGCGAAGACACACCGCCCCCGATTCCGCTTATAACAACCACCTGACCCGATTCCAGTTTGCCCTGGGTGAACAAGGCTCGGTAGCCTGTAATGCCGGCAAGAGGCAGTGCTGCCGCTTGTTCAAAGCTCAAGAAATCTGGCTTCGCGAAGATATTTTCGGCAGGCACCTTAACGTACTCCGCCTGCGTACCATCCTCTGGCAGGCCGAGAATACTGAACTCTTTACCCTGTACTCGAGGATTATCACCGAAACGTAAACTCGGATTAATGATTACTGCACTGCCAACCAAGCCAGCATCAACACTGCTACCGACCTTGTCTACTACACCGGCTCCATCCGAGCCAAGAATGATCGGCGGCTCAATGCCTGCATACAAACCCCGAACTATCCAAAGATCACGATGATTGAGTGCACTGGCCATTACCTTAACAGTTACTTCATTTTCTCCGGGCTCTGGATACGGTACATCGGTAGTCACCAGAGAATCGAACAAATCCAATCCTTCGGCATCTCTCTTTAGCTCTTGTAAGACTATGGCTTTCATATTGAGGCTCCGTGGATTTTCGATTTGAAAAAAGAATATAGGTAGACTGTTTTGCATATTACCCCTAGCCAATTGCTGGCGTCCACTAACGTGGATCAAATCTGAACTCAGTATAATTAGTAAGATATAAATCGAAGATTGTAGGGTCGCTGCTGGAGCCCCTACAGTATTAACAAGTTAACTGCCCAAATCGACAAAACTCCTCGACATTAAACAGCTACATCGCCGCTGCCTTTCCCAAGGTGCTATGAAACGCTGTCGAATAGGGCAAGACTCTATAGAGTTCAAATCCCAAACCAAGCCATAGCACTTCTAAGCATGTCCAAGCTCACGCCTATCTGAATCTACATTCTAGCAATCAGAGATTTTACAGCTCAGACACTTTTTAGTGCAGCGGCCCTTTACGGCGAATAAACTAATAGTGCCCCACAAACCAACTCGCTATTAGGAGATATATGCATGAAGATATTAGGCTGCGAAAGCAAAAGAACTTACCGGGTAGTCGAGAAGCAATATCTACTCAAGAATGGCAGATAAGTTCTTCCCCTCTTCGATAAGTCTTGGCGATCGCGCCCTTGGATGGATGGAAAACGAAATTGAAGAATGGATTAAGTCACGAATTTCCTTGAGTCGTGGGACACAGATCAATTAGGATTTCAGCGTGCTACGAAACCCATATCTTAAGCAATATTTCTAGTTTTAGATAAACTTGGAGATGATTCAGGTTCGATTCCCAAATCGAAACCTGAGGCTTATAGCGCCGGAAAAAATTGACTTCCCACGATACACAGACAACTCAAAGCCACATTTTAAGGCCTGTTCAAAGGCCTCTGGGCTGACACCGCCAATGTGGCTATGTATTTTGAGTATCTGCTGACCTTAGGCCAAGAGTAGACAGATTAAAACGCAACCTTCCCCCAATTAGCTTACTTTGTTCCAACACTATCTAGCGTCTGCACAAGCAATTGTAAGGCCTTGTCAGTAAACGTCTCCATATTTCCTTCACGATCATCCGAATCTGTTCTAATGGTCACCGAGGCATCAACTGGCCCCGATATGGCAATCACACTAATGCCGATAGCATCGCTATAAGGTGTGCCTCCTGGACCCGCCACCCCTAACTCTGCAATGCCCCAAGTGGTATCCAATTTAGCCCGTGCAGCTCTCGCGAATTCAAGCGCCATTTCTTCTGTTAGGGGTTTCAGTTTTTTTATACGCTCTCTATCCAAGTCCAAGAATTCTTGGCGCGACTTGACAGTATAGATAACTGTGCCGCCCATAAAATAACGTGAAGCGCCAGGCACTGACAGCAAGCTTGCTGCAATCAAACCTCCTGTAGAAGACTCTGCCACCGAAATGGAGTGATTATGTTCGGTCAGTAGCTTAGCGGCACTGTTTGTGTGTTGAGAAAAACGAGACATAGTCACTACCGTTTAAAGGATAAGATTATCAGTATAGCGCAAGCTGGGCATTGACAAGTTAACTGCTTAAACCCGAAAGAAACTGAAACTTTTTGAAGGAAAAAGAAGCGGATTTGCTCAATTGTAGCTTTCGATCAGTCGCCAGATACCATACTCCCCGTCTTCATTTCGACCGCTCAAAGGCACAATCTTGTCAGCACCCTAGACTGAGTTCGGTATCGCTAGAGAAACTTCTTATCTGCCGTGTCATAGGATCAGTAAATTGTAGTTGCTGTGCTAATAACTGCAGGGGCTTGCTGTAATCATCTGGCCTGACTGGCTGAAGCGACTGAGGATAGTAAGTATCGTATAGCAATGGCCAGCCAAGGCTCTGCATATGCAGGCGTAGCTGGTGGGTCTTACCTGTTATTGGGTTTAGCTCAAATAGGGCTTTGTCGGCTGAACATTGCAGGCAACGAATACGGGAATGACTATTGGCCAGCCCTTCGACGATATGCATCAAGAACCTCGTCCCAGTTTTCTCCAAACGATTCTTAATTTCCCATTGTTGGTTAGCTATCGGTGCATTGATATTTGTATTGGCAATGGCCTGATAGGTCTTGTTGACTTGGTGTGATTCAAATAGATGGTGGTAGTGCTGACGTGAACTGGGATTAACTGAAAACAATACCAAGCCCGCCGTCGCTTTATCGATGCGATGCACCGCTTGCAGTTCTTGATTCCCAGTCTTGTTACGTAGGCGATTCTGCAGGCACTCTTCAACGTATTCACCACCTGGAGTAACGGGCAGGAAATGAGGCTTGTAGGCAACTAAGATCAACTCGTCCTGAAAGATAATTCTTTCGGCAAAAGGAATGACTGGCTCACTGTCAACCTCACGATAATAGTAAACCCGCTGTTGAGCCGCAAAAAGAGAGCTCGCGCTAATCAGACTCCCGTCATGCCAATGAACTTTCCCATCTGCCATACGCTGTTTCCAAACATCGCTTGTTATAGAGGGGAATTTTAGCGCAAGATATTCTAGAACAGTTGTTACACCGGGATTTTTCTGAGGCAGGCTGAGCTTGGACGGGGAGTTAGCTATAGCCATAATTACATTCGAAATTGAACCTATGAGAGTTTTGTAGAGTACTGGAAAGCTAACTCTCAAGCTAGCAGAACCCCAGAATGAATTCTACAACTATGACGTACACACGGCAGAGGCAACCCCACATACCATCTCACTCTATCAGCCATAACTACTGCATTTTGACTGGCATTGACAAGTTAGCAGTTCAAATTGAGCTTTGCTGCATTTTCGTCGAGAATGATGGAGTTTTGACGTTTTTATGCTAGGATTCTGACAGCTCAAAAGTTGATTTGTCATCACCTCAGCGCCCACAAATTGAATCCGCTAGTTACGTTTCTATTAATAATAAAACCACTAAAAATAGGCAAACCCATGAATTTTCGCCCAAACTTACAAAGCCTGTTTACGCTGGCATTTCTGTACTTTCCCCTCTCTAGTGCACTAGCACAAACCACCTTATCACCCACAGATCACTGCCGAGATTTTTCGGCCGATGCGATCGTCACCTTCGCCGACCAAGACCTAGCCAATGTCGTTAACGACGCACTGGGATTAGCTGTGCAGGCACCACTCACTTGTGGACAGGCAGCGAAATTAGAACGACTGATTGTGGGCACTACGATTGAGCGGGTAGTTTACGGCGGCACCTTAAGACCATCACCCGAAAAACCTTTCGAGAGCCTAGACGGCATTCAAAATCTTACAGGTCTAACCACACTCACCCTGATCAATCGGCTTATTACAGACATTAGCCCGGTTCGCACTTTGAACAAACTCGTTAATCTGAACCTGCACACCAATTGGTTCAGTGACCTCAGCCCTGTAAGCGAGCTGATTAATCTCGAACAGCTTGTCGTCAGTGAAAATCCAATCTGGGATATTACCCCGGTGGCTGGACTCACTAAACTTCGACGACTACATGTGCATGGCCTGTACCCTCATCAACTTCAGCACTATCTCGATATGGATGACGGACGCGACCCCAACGTAATATTTAATGGCATCACTGACATCAGCCCGCTTGCTGGGCTCACTGAAATGCGCTTGCTGCGCATTCATCTCAATGCCATATCTGATATTAGCCCTCTTGCTAATCTCACAAAACTCACTCATTTGCGTATTTATGAGAGTGAGATTAAAGACATTAGCCCGCTAGCGAACATGAATGAACTGATATTACTTTGGGCCAATAACAACCAGATAGAAGACATCAGTGCACTGCGTGGTATGACCAAAATGCAGCAACTAAGCCTGAATGACAACGCCATCTCCGAGGTTAGCGCCCTTCAGGACATGCTCGAATTGGGGTATCTGTTTCTCAGCAATAACAGTATTGAAGATATCGCCCCATTGCGACGACTCCACACATTGCGAGTTCTGCGTCTTGAGAATAACAACATCACTGACGTGAGCGCTCTCGCCGGACTCAATCAACTTAAAGAATTGAGCCTCGCGCAGAACTGGTCTCTGTATAACGTACAAGCTCTACTGCTGAATCAAGGCATCGGGAAGGGCGACGAGCTCGACCTCCGCTTCACCTATGTGCCCTGCTCCGACATAGACGCTTTCGCCAATCTGGGAGTTACTCTGCTCAGAGTCACTTCGATTAATGGCTCGGCTTGTGACGGCCGAAGACTCGAAGATGATCAGGGATTCTGAGTACCCGGCGAAGCCGAGCAGCACTTTGAACTATTTCAAGTGAGATTCGGTGGCGCTTATTAATTCTTGATAAAGCCAATGACCGAACTCTGGCGGATTTTGAGTTAACTGATCAGCACCTTCCAAAGCCTTGCATTTCAGAGTCACGTTGAACGACGGTAGATTCTTTAGACGAACTGCTCAGATTTTTCGACACAGTATTCCTTAAACTACTATATAGATGTACATGGGTCCCCCACCCCATATTAACTTTCCCGCATAGTGATAATGTTCTCAAACAGAATAATAAATCAAATAGACCTGCGCCGAGAAAGGTATGAATTCCATTGATAACAATAAAGTATCCCTAGGCTTTACTCACGACGCGGAACGTAATTGGCTAAGGAAGCTGGCAGGAATCGGTGCTATTTACAGACCCTCCCCTGATTCAATTTTCCTTAAATTCTTCACCCGCACAGACAGGCTTGCATATGCTTTGGAAACTCTTAGCATTGATCTTTGGGCTTGTGCTGTCGCAGCTTGCGAGTCGTTAGAACATTTGCGCTTGGGTAATACAGCATGAAGCTATTCAGAAAAAAGTCTCCATCTCCAACTATTCTCATACTGGGTGCCGGAAAGCGCGCTGGAAACTTGTATAGAGAAAAAGTCGAGCCAAAGCCTAGGGCACAATCACCCATATTAGGATTCGTTCCGCTAGAAGAACCGGATAACGCAATACCAGAAAACCTTATTCTGCCGCGCAAGGAGACACTAATGCAACTGACCAAAAGAATGAAAGTTTCTGAGATTGTCGTAGTTCAAGATCATCCGGCGCAGAAGTCTCCAGTGCAACAAATGCTGAACTGTAAGCTGGCAGGGATCTAACTTAGCGATGTGGCTAGCTTACTAAAGAGAGTTCGTGGCACAAGTAATTTGCATGAGAATAATTTAAGCTCGTCGCTAACCATTTTTGACCAATTTCATTGGCGCTAATGGATCGTAGCGCACAGAACCTCACAGGGGTCCATGAATCTGGACAAGCTAATAGATTGGCGATAGCCTGATACTTCTTGTTTACCCAGAGTAAAAATGATGCAGCAGATATGCCTGGATTGTGGCATGAGCGTTAGTGAGACTATGCGGTACTGTCCAAAATGTGACAACGCGCTAAATCTGCAGCACGATGGCTCAACAGTCACGGTTGATATCGCGCACCAGGGTGAACGTGTTAGTGAAGCGCTGCAAAAGATGCAAAGTGAAATAGATTTGGCCCGAAAAGGCGTCGCTAAGTGTATTCGTCTTGTTGTTGGTTCAGGATTGATTCGTGACGAAGTATTGTTGGAATTGCGCGACCTAAGCTTCCGCGGTGACATCTTAGGTTTTGAACCCGAATCCTTTAACGCGGGTGCGGTGATGGTAAGACTTAAGTAGGGATATTTTATAGTCGAACTTGATCGAATTACTGAATTATTGCACTACCCTCATTCCTTCGTGGAATTCTAGCGGCTATTTAGCAATCTATATAGTCCTATGTAGCAGATTGGGAAAAGCGCTACATATCCATGTCCGGTTGAAATAAGTTGGTAGCAGGAATAGGGAGGGTACTGGTACAATTTTCTACGATTGCGTTGTGACGTACAGGCTTAGCCACAAATGCGCATCCAATCCAGAACATCGACTATTCATTTGAGGTAATCAGGGGTAAATCGACAAGCTTTGTAAACAGAAAATTGAGCAGGAAACAAATTCATGTGTGGAATAGTTGGCGCAATTGCAGAACGAGAAGTGAGCGAAATATTGCTGGAGGGGTTGAAACGGCTCGAATACCGCGGTTATGACTCCGCCGGTATAGCCCTTCTAAACGAATCTCGGAGCACAGTGAACGTATTGAAGAAAGCCGGCAAGGTCGATGTGTTGGTGCAGTCAGCCAAGAAGAAATCTGTCAAAGGCAAAGTAGGCATAGCGCACACTCGTTGGGCTACCCACGGCAAACCAACCAACCTCAATGCACACCCGCACTGCAGTGGCGACCAACTCGCTGTGGTGCATAACGGCATCATTGAGAATTATGAGCAGTTACGGGTAAAGCTGATCAAAAAAGGCTATAAATTCGTCACTGAAACAGATAGCGAGGCAATCGTTCATCTTATTCATTCCGAACTCAAAGCTGGCAAGGTACCCCTACTTTCTGGCGTCAAGAAGGCCATTAAGCAATTTCATGGAGCCTACGGCATCTGTGTGGTGGATGCTTCGCAACCGGATCAGATAATTGTAGCGCGATCTGGTAGCCCGATAGTAATCGGTGTTGGTATTGGAGAAAATTTTGTCGCTTCAGACCCCCTCGCTCTAGGCCAGGTCACAGACCGATTTATTTACTTGGAAGAAGGAGACATCGCCAGAATTACGCTCCACGACATAGATATTTGGAATGGCGAGAAGAAGGTCAAACGCCCCATCAACTTAGTCAAGAATCGTAGAGATGACGCGGATAAGGGTAAATATCGCCATTACATGCTCAAGGAGATCTATGAACAACCACGGGTCATTAGAGATACCCTAAACGGCAGGGTAGCGGACACTAAGGTCTTGGAAAATGCTTTTGGAGTGAATGCTCCCGCCATCTTCGACAAGGTCAAGCACGTGCAAATAGTGGCATGTGGCACGAGTTATCACGCGGGCCAGGTCACCAAGTATTGGATGGAGTCGATAGCGCGCATGTCATGTAGCGTGGATATCGCCAGTGACTATCGCTATCGCAATATTATTGTCCCCGAAGGCACGCTCTTCGTCACCGTTTCACAATCCGGCGAAACCGCTGATACTCTGGCTGCGCTGCGGTATGCCAAAGAGCATTCCTATGTTGGTTATCTTGCTATTTGTAACGTTGCCACGAGCTCTCTTGTGCGCGAGTCTGATTTAAGCATACTCACAATGGCTGGACAGGAAATCGGCGTGGCGTCAACCAAGGCATTTACCACGCAACTCACAATTCTGTTAATTCTCACCATTGTGTTAGCTCGGCGAACTGGGCTCAAGCCTGGCAAGGAAGCTGAACTGGTTAAAGAACTCAACAGGCTTCCCGGGCTCGTCGAGTCAGCACTCAAACTCAACAAAGAAATCCAGAAAATGTCGAATCAGTTTTCCGACAAACATAATTGCTTGTTCCTGGGACGCGGCATTCAATACCCCATCGCTAAAGAAGGCGCATTAAAACTTAAGGAGATTTCCTATATCCATGCAGAAGCTTATCATTCGGGCGAACTCAAGCATGGACCTCTGGCACTCGTAGACGAAAATATGCCAGTAATTGCTGTGGCACCCAATGATATTTTATTGGAAAAACTCCGGGCTAATCTTGCTGAGGTCAGCGCTAGGGGTGGCAAATTGTATGTATTCGCGGATGAAAGCGTCCATTACCAAGGCGATAAAAATTGCAAGGTCACCCACGTCCCCGAGTCACCTGACATTCTCGATCCGATTGTATTTACGATACCGCTACAGTTACTGTCCTATCATGTAGCTATCGTGAAAGGTACTGATGTCGATCAGCCGCGCAACCTGGCTAAGTCGGTGACCGTGGAGTAATCATCACAACCTAGGGCTGCTCACTGACGCTGTACTCTAGAACCTCGTCCCTAGAGTAAAAGACAATGCCTCGGCCCTTTAAGAAATCGAGCTGCCCATCAACCTCTCTCAGCTCAATCCAGGTTTGCTCTCTGAAAGGTATCAGTCTCTTCTATCTCTTTTAACTCATCTAGAAATGAGTCATTCAAAAAGTCGAGCTCCGCTTCAGGGATTCGCGATCTGTGCCTGGCGAATCGTCACTGCGCTTTACTGTTTTCTCTTGAAAGATATCAACATAGGCTCTTTGCCAACTTGGCACGTCGGATTGCCAGACTTTCATGCCATTGATGTCGGTTTCTTTCATCTGAATGCGCGCAAAGCTCGCGCTCATGCCCCTTGCGTCTGATGCGGTCATTTTTGCATGCTCGAATTG
>CAJXQP010000098.1 GCA_913058275.1 uncultured Gammaproteobacteria bacterium
CGAGATCAGCCTCGGTCTCGTGGGCTCGGAGATGTGTATAAGAGACAGTCATAGCGCTTTCAAATGCCTCCTCTGCTAACAGATTCAAGTAAATACTGAACAACAGTGTCACTCATTAACCCCAGCGCGATTATTGCGAATGAAGCCATGCCAAGACTGAACCGCAACTCACGGGCGACTTCAATTGTTTTCACTTCAACAGCTTGAGGTTGATGAAACCAGTTGGCAAAAATTTTAAGAAAATAACCAAACGTTAATAGTGTTGATGCAACCACGGCAAAGACAGCGACGTAGTGTTCTGCTTCCAAAGCACCGAGAATGATATTCCACTTCCCGAAGAAACCTCCGGTGGGAGGCAGCCCTACCATGGCTATGGCAACCACAATTAGCGACGCGGTCAGCCAGGGTGAGGTAATGTGACCAAGACCGCGCACGTCATTAAGTGTGCTGGCATTGTGGTAATGCAGTATGGCACCGGCAATCATGAACAGTGCGGCCTGCATGATGGCGTCATTTATCAGGTAGAACATGCCACCGGCAAAACCTGTGTCGTTGCCTAGACTCACGCCAATGAGAATCAAACCAATGTGGCTAACTCCTCCGTACGCAAACATTCGTTTCAAGTCAGTTTGAATTAGCGCCAGCGCACCCCCTACAAGTGCCGCGATGACACCCAACTCCTCCAGCAACACCAGCACAGGCACGGCGCTGACCTCAACAGTTGGTGTAATAAGTGAATACTCTATGCGAACCCATGCGACTAAAGCGACTTTGGTTACAGTAGATGCAAGGAACGGCGTCACTGAGGACGGCGCATTAGCATAGGCATCAGGTAGCCAACTATGCAGTGGTATCAAAGCCATTTTGATTGAGAGACCAAGGAAAATGTAGATAAGACCAGCAGCGACTGCCGTTGACGTCATCAACTCGGGAAGTCGATCTGACAGGTCCGCCATATTCAGAGTGCCAGTGGCAACATAGAGATGGCTCAGGCCGAGCAGGTAAAGCGTTGCCCCAAAAGAGCCTAGCAGTAGATATCGAAACGCATAAACCAAAGCTTTTCCGCCACTAGCAGCAACTAAGGCATAGCCTGTTAAGGCAGCTACTTCGAGAAACACGAAGACATTGAATAGATCGGCGGCAAATATAAGACCAACGAGGCCTGACATCATTATCAGAATCAAAGTGTAATAAGGAACACTCTTTTCCAGCCCTGTTGTAACAACCACACGTCCATAAACGATTGTAATCAGCGAGACCACACTGATAGTCAAAGCAATAAGGGCAGCAATTGAATCATTCAGCCAAGCAATACCCAGCGGAGCAGTCCACCCGCCAAGAGCGTATTCTATTGGCCCCTGGGTAAGAACAAAACGCAGGTTTAGTATCGCCACTATAACCATCACGATAACTGTGCCCAAAGTTATATCTGGGCATAGTTCGCGCCGCTTGGCTGTAAGAATGGGCATCGATACACCCATAAAGAACGGCACAAGAAAAAGCAGAATAGGCAGGTGGCTGCTCATTTCAACTTCTCCATCAATTCATCTTCATCCAGCGTACCAAACTTGCGATAAATCGCAGAAACTAGCGCCAGTGAAACACCTAGGGTTGCAACCTGAACAACAATCGCAGTTACGGTGAGCACATGCGGCAGTGGGTTTGCATAGATAGCAGGATCCACAGCGGCTGCACCTTCAAGAATTATCGGAACGGTGGCACCGTCTTTGGCGCTGAATGCCACCAGAAAGTAGATCGCGCTGGTCTGCACAATATACAAGCCAATGAGTTTTTTGACTAAGTTTGGGTGGACAGCCATTATGTAGATGCCCCACAAAAACAGAATTACAAAAACGACAAAGTTCGGCCGCTGAAGCAATGTTTGAAATAGCTCACCCATCAGTCAGTAACCTCGTCTTGTGAAATTTCATCTTCTTCAAATGACAAACTGATGGCAATGGACACGCCTGTGACCGCAACATCCACCGCAACACCCACCTGGGTTAGTAATATTCCAACTTGGTGTCGCGAAGTTTCGTCAAGACCTGGGATAGACAAATGGCTGTAATTCAAGAATTCGCCACCACCGATCAAACATAGGCCACCAACGCCACCGAAGATCAGCAGTCCCACGCCATCGCCGTGCAGAATTTTTCGGGCAAGCACACTGTCCTCAGACTCAATGCCGAATATCAAAATCGCCATTATCATGCTGCCCGCAATAACCACGCCGCCAACAAAACCGCCTCCCGGACCGTATTGACCGAACACCAACACGTAGACCCCAAACAGTTGTGCAATTGGAATAACAATGTGGCCAAAAGTGCGCACGATGACACTGTCGTGTGGTTGGATCATTTGTCGCCCTTCCTCATTATTAGTGCGCAGGCGATACCGGCGGTGAAAATCACAATGGTTTCGATAAAAGTATCGAATGAGCGATAATCCATGAGCACTGCCGTGACGACATTCGGCGTCCCTGTCTGTCTAACACTATTCTCAAGATATAATGGCGAGATTACCGTACTAGCTGGTGAAGTCGGATCGCCAAATACCGGAAGATCGCCCGCACCATATAAAAGTAACAAGCCCAATAGTGGCAACCCTATTATCGCGGACCAAGGCACAGGGGGCCGGCGTATCACTCTGTCTTTTTCTGTCGTGCGAAATAAAGTTAGTAGAAAAAATACTGTCGCCAGCCCTGCTCCTACAACTGCCTCCACAAACGCGACATCAACCGCGCCTAACAGAGCCCACACCAAAGCCAAGGCAAAGCTGTAGGAACCCAGTATGAACACGGCGGAAATAAGATCCTTTACCAGGATGGCTCCGGCAGCCGTCATGATCAGTAAAATCAGCAAGGGAATTTCAATAGTCATTTATCTTTCTCGCCAGTGGGTCGAAGACCTGATCGGTAGGCCGCCCTTAATGTTGCATGTGAAATGACTGGGTTCATCAAATAGATGAGCAGCAACACAACGAAAATACGAAGAAAATTGAAGGTGAAGCCTTCATAGACGGCAAGCCCCGCTAACACGAAGACAGCGCCCAACGAGTCAGTGAGCGAAAGTGCATGCGCGCGGGAGAAGACATCCGGAAACCGCAAGATGCCAATTGAGCCGACAACAAGAAAGAACAGCCCAACAACGATCAAAAAGATTGCTAACCAAGTCATTTCTCTTGTGCTCCCTGTTCTTCGAGAAATTTGGCGATCGCCAGTGCTCCAACAAGGTTTAAAAGTGCATACCCAGTTGAAATATCAACAAACATATCTACACGCTCGAACATGGTACCGATTACCAGCAATACAACGATTGCTTTGGTTGATATTCCATTCAAGCCCAGTACCCGGTCATAAATACTTGGCCCACGTACCACCCGATACAAATAGACGAGCATCAATGCGATTAAAGTAGTAAGAACAAAGAAAAAGAACGAATTCACTTGTCACCCTCCTTCATTGGGAATAGTCGACCAACCTTATCGTCCAACACACCGCTCACCAGATCTTTCTGCGAAGGTGCATCTATGGCATGCACGATGAGTTCGCCAGGTGCCACTTCTACAGTGATGGTGCCGGGCGTCAAGGTGATTGAATTACCCAGCACAACGAGTTCTCCATCACTGCGCAAATTGGTTTTATAGTGAAGTAGCTCAGGTTTGATAGGCAGCGCCGGATCAAGGATAAGCTTGCTTACATGAAAGCCACTTTTAAGAATCCTTCCGAAGAGCCACGGCATGTAGCCAATTGCAGAGAGCCAGGAAAATTTGCGAGTGCTCGGAGCAGCCGTGGGATTTATCCACACGACAATGGCCGCTGTAACGAGCCCCATTACTACATGTATCAAGTCATAGGATGCAGACAACACCAACCACAAAACAAATAACGCAATGACGGGGAATATTTTCATAGTTCAACAGGCTCCCAAGTCGCGTCTGTGTTGAAGCGGTGGTAGTCGGTAGTATTCGGATCGATTGCAATAAGATTCAACCAGCCATTGTAAAAAAACTGTTGTAAAACTTCATGCCTGCTGATGATGTCAGCAACTATTTCCTTGTCCGCTTCAATAAGTATGAGCAAGCGCATTGGCTCGTGAAAATGAACATCTCCATCATTGACTGTCTGTAGAGGCAGCCCAGTTGCTAGATCGCTTTGTGCGCCATACATGACACCAACCCCACCGACCACATTATGAATGACTTTACTGCCACTGCCGTACTTCCAAGGATCTGTTGCAGAGGTGTAGTACTGCATATTGATCCACTCAGTCACTACCAGCGGGGCTGTCATGATTTTTTCTAGCAAGGCGCCCTCCAGATCAGAAAGCGCGTTGTAAGAATGCATAAAACAACGACCTCCCAAATTCATACCTTTAGTCATAGCGCGTCGACCAACAATGAATGCAGCATTACCCGACAGCCCCCATTCCGGACGCGAGTTGGCCCAGTCAAAACTCCTTGACTCGACATGGGCGAAAGCCTGTTTCGCTGTCATGTTTTTGGGCGTGCCTGGTATTCGTTTGCAGCGGTCAAGCGCTTGCTGCTCACCGCCTTCGATACATGCCAGTTTAAATTTTAGCAGATCATCTCGATGGCTTTCCGGCACGTCCACTTCGTCATAAAAACTGACCTTGTCTGCTGTCGTATCGTGCTTGGCAGGTAGAAACCAGGTGTCTTGTGGAACATCAATACCGCGCTGTAAAAGCTCAGTACGCACCAGAGGATTGTTCGCCATCGCGGCAAAAGTACGGGCGTTTGGATCTCCATGACGCCCACCGCAGGCTCCGCAATCCAGGGCTGCAGAATAAGGGTTATTATCTGTGGTACTTCCGTGACTACAGAGCACAACAAAGCGGCCGAAGTTCTCAGTAAGCCCTATCATGCGCAGGCCACCTTCAATAAAGTCTGCCTGTTGCTGTATTGAATATCCGCGAGCTAACTCTTCAGGTACGCCGCGGACATGAGGTCGTTCACCAGCTTCATCTCCAGGGCGAATTTCAGTCTCGAATGGATGACGAAAAAAAGCGTCGACCGCCTTCATCACCCAGTGAAAAGGACGTCGAAACAAAGTTTTGCCTAACAGTGCTGCGCTGAAGAATAGCCCGAGCACGTCCACCAACAAGAATGAGGCAATGGGACTGTGCTTCATGTCGTGAAACAGTTTTTCACCCAACTGCATCCAACGCGAACCTGAAGCATACTTCGACAGCGCTTCTTGCTGGCCAGCACGAGGTAATTCATAGACCACACTACCTGGGCTCAGCAACACTGGGCACAAGGGAAAGGACTCTTCTGCATCATAACTTCGATGACTAATTGGAATACCGAAAAACCCTGCATAGCCGAAGGTTTCAATTGCACCCGCTGCTTCAAGATGACGACGGAAAGGTTCAGAACGGACATCGATGCAAAATGCCGCTTGAGCTAAAGGCCGTTCCTTAAGTGTCGGTACAGTACCTTGATGCGCCTTAATATTTGACAACAGATCAGTGCGGAACGATTCTTCATAAGCCTCGAGCCACACTGGTAACTGCTGCTCTACCGAAAAATCATCGAGCCATCCGAGCATAGTACCTGCCTGCTCACTGGTAATTTCACTAAGGGAGTTGGCGTCAATACCCAGCAGCTGTAAAAGATGAAACAGTCGCCACGCATCACGACTTAACGCTAGCTTATGAGGGCTAACAGTTGCATCTGGCGCCTTGCCGTGATCATTTAAGTAATTGACAACCTCTGTTAAATTACCTTCAACACCCCATTTCCGGCGAGCTTGCAATGCAACCAGTTCCTGCTCATAAAATAGTCGAACTGCTAAGTATTGCACCACATCAATTGGCGCTGCTTGCTGAATCGGATCGTCCTGATTCAGCCCGCGCCAACGTATCAGCCCCGTCCAACCTGGTAGCTGTGCAAGCACGCGAGTTATATAGTCCGGCCAACGTACCTCTGGAATTTGAAGAACTGTCAGCGAATGCTGAATCGCACTTTCAGGATCTTCCGGTAGAGCTGCAATTTTTTTAGCAAAATCAGAAATACCTAGGAGACGCCCACTCATATCGTGTTGCGCAAGTTCGCGCCAAGCCGCATAGAATCCAGGCCGTCTGCCGGGCATAGACCATCCGGCCATTCCCTCATCAACGAATGACGCAGTCCACTTGATCAATTGCTGATCGATGGTGGAAACGATAGAAGATTCTGTTAACTGGTCGAGCCAGTCGCTAAGCGTATGACGAAACGGTAGTTCGAGTTCCTCGTCAGCACTTATCGCTTCTGCCGTTTGCTGACTATTCGCTGCATGATTTGAAAGACTGAGTGTGGATAATACTTGTTGCCACAGCTTTTCGAGATCGAGGTTTGCGCTAGCACCGGGTTGCGGTTTTTCTAATGCACCCGCACTAGTTAGGTGCCAATCAAATAATGCTGGTTCAAGTGCATCAATACCATAAATCAAATGGAGTCTATTTACTTCCTGTGCCGTGATGGTCCGCGATGCCACAGCAATGGACTCGTCGCTTTTGGGACCCACACGGGCCATGGCGCACTCTACGCTTTCCGCTTTTATACGGTCAGTCTCAAACAGGCTACGGAATTCCCCTACTGGCAAATACCCCTCAGCACCAAACAAGCCCTTTGCTTGCTTGAACGCCTCATCAAACGACAGGTGCTCAAGACCTTGGAGCGGGTTATGCGAGACATACCCCTTCATGGGCCAGAACTGGGAAACCGGTTCGGCAGCCTCTTCAATGAGGGTGTGTAGCTTGCTAGTTGCGTTCATTAGTTAGATTTCTTTCGCGCCGCCAGCGGATGTTCGGATAATTGGCTATGCCCATCGAGGCCGGTAACTGATAGTTCGCGATCGCTCTCAGCAAATTCTCTTTCCAAGGCTTCAAGGTTGGCCATCACGGTGTGATCCACAAGTTTTGTGCCTGACAAATCAACAACAACTTTCTTCGTGTTAGGTCTGCCGATTCGATTCTTCAGTGCTATCCAAGTACTAAAAATGGCAGAGTTATCGACCTTGACCGTCGCCGAGTCATCGCCTTCGTTTTCAACCCTCATGCTGGGCTTGAACAAGGAGACTATAGGAGCACCATTGATAACATGAATGATGGCCTTCACCAGAATTCCAATACCGATACCCACAAGCAGGTCGGTAGCGAGTACACCAATAACGGTTGAGACAAAAACGATGAACTGCTCGCGACCAATTTGGTACATATGCACAAATTCTTTCGGCGAAGCCAGTCGAAAACCTGTGAACACCAGCATTGCTGCCAGCGCCGTGAGAGGTATGCGATCAATCAATGCCGGCACCAATGCTACAAAGGCAAGCAGAAACAGGCCGTGAAACATGTTGGCAAAACGGGTACGTGCGCCGTTGTCGATGTTGGCCTTACTACGCACTATCTCAGAAATCATCGGCAAGCCACCGACGAACGCAGCGGCGGTGTTGCCGATTCCAACCGCGAGAAGGTCCTTGTCCATGTTTGTCTTGCGGCGCCAAGGATCGATTTGATCGACGGCTTTTGCACTCAATAAAGATTCCACACTACCAATCAGAGAGAACATGATGATGTAAGTGAAGCCAGTGGAAGTCATCACCCCAGAAAAATCCGGAAAGGTGAGCGCGGTAAACATATTATCTGGCACATCGACAAGATAGTGTGGCCCAAGCGCAGCATCTTGCCCTGCGAAAGCTACAATTTGCTCGGTACCAATATCGAAATACATGCCAAGAGGAACAGCAACCAGAAGCACCATCATAGGTGCCGGGATCATTTTCAGCATCGGGTTCTTAATGAACGGGAAGCCGAACATGATGGCAAGACTGATGCCGCCAATCAGCGCAATAACTGGATTCATTGCCATAAAATAACTTGGGATAGCAAGCAGCTTTTCAATGGGCCCACCAGTGGACTCAACGCCTAGCACAATCGGTAACTGCGAAGAGACGACGATGATACCGATCGAGGCGAGCAAGCCGTGAACCGCTGCCGTGGGAAAGAATTCGCCGAGTATTCCTGAGCGAAACAACCCAAAAAGGATTTGAACTGCGCCTGCAGCAACTCCGACACCCAGCGCTAAACGATACGCCTGATAGTCTGCAGCGGGGTCAACTCCTCCTGTATACCCAAATTCGGTAACACAGCCTAGCGCGATCACAATTAGTCCCGCAGCGGGCCCCTTGATCGTCAATTCCGAGTTACTTATAAAAGCAGATAGAATGCCGCCGATAATCGCCGTGAATACTCCAGCGATCGCTGGGTAGCCGCAGGCGAGAGAAATCGCAAGACACAGAGGCAAGGCAATGAGGAAGACCAGAAAGCCCGATATCATATCGGCTTTCCAGTTGCGCTTAAGCCCTTCTAGGGTTCCCTTCGGAATGTCGGAAGTTGTAGTATTCATATCATTCTTCTTCTATTTTTAGTTTGTTCAATTGGCTAATTGTAAAGCTTTCCATTCGATCAACAAAATTTACAGCGCATAGGTATTAGGAGAGACAGTACCATCCTTGCTACACCTTTTATCTTTGACTTGTGGATACAGGCCACCTATACAGAATCTAGAAGTAAGCCAGCTGATTTAGAGCCACGGCAAACATGCAGAGTTTAACTTAGCCGGGTAGGGTAATGATTATTTATCGATAAATATATACAATTCGTGATAGGAAAAGCCTTTCACTAATAAATCGAGTTTAACGGCTTCTCAGCACAGAGACAGACAGCGGATAAACCAGATAGTTCTATCCCAGAATTGGAGTATAAGCGTCTTGAATATCACACTAAAACAATTGCGCTACTTCCTGGTTGCAGCCAAGTATGTAAGCTTGCGGCAGGCAGCTCGGGAATTGAAAATCAGCCAACCCTCTCTGAGTGCACAAATACAAAAATTAGAGGAAGCGTTGGGCCTAGAATTGTTCGAGCGCAGCAAGGGGGGAGTCACACTCACCCCTCTAGGACGAGATTTACTGAAACACGCGCAGGAAGCAGTAAGTGCGGCGGAAGTAATCGTCGATGCTGCCAACTTCGCTACCAAGGGCCCTTCCGGTACGTTCAGGCTAGGTGCCAGCCCTACATTGGGCCCTTATGCCCTCCCGTGGATATTACCGGAAGTTCACAAAAAGTATGGCGGGGTGAAAATTTTTGTCCGGGAAGAAGTGCCAGATGCGTTGGCACAAGGGCTGTACGATGGCCGTTATGACTTGATACTGACCACTTTGCCATTGAAAGAAAACGGCATTACCGTCATGCCGCTGTTCCGTGAATCTCTCTACCTGGTCATGAACAGAGAGCATCCGCTGGCAAAGAACAAATCAATAAGAGGAGATCAACTGGCTGGCTTGGAAATTCTGACAATCGAAGAGCACCATTTACTCTTTAAACAGGTAGAGGATTTATGCAAGCAGTTCAATGCAGAAATCCTGCGGGATTATGAGGGCACCAGTCTCGACTCGATTCGGCAAATGGTCCATATGGAAATGGGCGTGACCTTCTTACCAGCTCTGTATATACGCTCGGAAATCATTGATCGTGATGAGC
>CAJXQP010000099.1 GCA_913058275.1 uncultured Gammaproteobacteria bacterium
CTCTTTTGTAAGTAGCATAGTCCTTTTGGTACTGGGCCTTACAGCTAGCCTGCTGTGCTATGGGGACCTCCTCGCAGGCGCGTAGACCATTCTGCTGAACTGATTGATACATGGCCTCATTGCTGAACCCATTCAAACTGAGGGCTAGTAAGCCAAGCGTCAGGGCTGCCAGGCGACCAGTATGACGCCAAAAGCTATAGAGCAGTGTATTCAGGCTGTTCATCGTGTGCAGCTCTCTGTTTTCCTGGATTTGGGGTAATAGGGTGCTAGCAATCACCAAAATTGAGGGATTTGGTCTTGCGAAGTGCCGAGAAGCAGTCGATTCTAACGCCATCCTGCCAAATATTACGAGATTCCCGAGTCGAACTAGCTAAAGCGCGTATAATTAGGGCGCTAACCACCACCTTAAAACCCGCAGAAATCTCCTACAAGCCCTTAATTACAGACAGTTATTAGTAACTGAAAAGCAAATGCGTCAAAAAGGTGCAAATAGGTTCCTAGTTTTATCAAATTGTTACAGTTGTACCTTTTTGTTTCTAGAAAACCTGTGTAATATCCGCGCCAATCGATCCAATTAGTTCTGGATTGCATAAATTAAAATAAGAAATCTGGACACGGGGCCTATCGGTTCTGGTCTGGGTCTCAACCTATATAAATGGTGCATTTAAATGTTCAAGAGAAAACCACAAGGGCGGATGTTAAAGCAGGCTGTCCCATTTGCAAACGCAAAAAATCCTATCGCGAGAAAGTGCCTGAGTGCCGCAATTTGTGCCGTGGTTCTTACAATTGCCAATCCTGTCTTTGCGCAGTCAACTAATGGCGCAGTCCGTGGAACTATTCAAGGAGCAAGCAACGGTACTGTTGTTGAAGTCATTGATACGTCCAGAGGCACTGCTCGAAGCGAAACTACTGGTGCTGACGGCGAATTCCGAATTGACGGATTGGCTCCAGGTACTTACCAAGTTCGTGTACTTCAAAACGGGGCTGAAGTTGATACCCTAGAGGTTCAAGTTTCACTAGGTAGTGCAACTACTGTGAACTTGGGAACTACAACTACAATGATCAACGAGATCGTTACTACTGGATCTCGACGTGCAGCTGTAGACACAAGCATCGCCGAATCCGGCCTTATAATTAGTGCTGATTTACTGCTCGAAATGCCTATTAAAAGAGACCTGACTTCAGTTGCTCTTCTTGCTCCAGGCGCGAGCCTTGGTGACAACCGTTTTGGAAATCTGGCTTCTTTCGGTGGTGCATCAGTTGCTGAAAACACTTCTTTCATCAACGGCCTGAATACTACTAACTTCCGAACGGGTGTTGGTTTTTCCAAGGTTCCATTTGAATTCTATGACACTCTTCAAATAAAGACTGGTGGTTATGCGGCCAAGTATGGTCGTTCACTGGGTGGCGTAATGAACGCTACTGCGAAGAGCGGTTCAAATGAGTGGGATTTCGGTGTTAATACCTACTACAACGACAACAGGTTGAAAACTTCTCCCGATACATATAGCGCTGCAAATAGGCTTGATGAAAATACAAGTACAACTGCAGACATCTACGCTTCCGGTCCTATCATCAAAGACCGTTTGTTCTTCTACGCCTTGTACAGCGACGACTCACAAGAGCAGCGTTATGCGGGACTTCAGTCAGGTCGTGACTATGATTATAACGTAGATGAAGGTTTCTGGGGCGTTAAGCTTGATGGTTATATCACTCCAAATCATCATGTCGAATACACAGCGTTCTCTGATACTCGGCAAGGTGTTGAGGGAGTTAATAACTTCAATGCTAGTAGTTTTACTCGCGGCGACTTTGTCGGTAACACGGTTTACGATGAGGGCGGTGACAACTGGATAGCTAGTTATACCGGTAGCTTCGGCAACGATTTACAAGTTTCATTTTCCTATGGTGAAAACGAAGCAAATCGCACTACTGCGCCAGCAAGTGCAAGCATCCCTGTTGTATATGAATATGATGGTGGTTTTAACGCAGTTGGCGATTGGTCAAACTTCACCGTATCTGAAGGAGTCGATATGCGTGAAATGACTCGTGCGGATATTCAGTGGACTGGCTTTTCGAATCATGAACTTTCTTTTGGTATCGACAATGAGGATAACTCATCAGATGAAGCTACTGTAAACTCTGGTGGAGCTTACTGGTTGCGTGATCCTACAAACGCTTACAACGAATGTACTCCAGTTGAGTGCCCTTCCGGCGCAAATGTTCGACTTCGTACTTACAGTGTTGGGGGTTCTTTTTCAACTAAGTCAGATGCCTACTACTTCCAAGACATTTGGCAAGTATCTGATCGTTTGACTCTTGAGCTTGGTCTTCGTAATGAGTCCTTCGAAAACATGAATGCCGATGGTGGAGTGTTTGTGGAAGTTACAGACCAGTGGGCACCACGCCTTGCTGCTGTATATGACCCAACAGGTGACGGCCGATCCAAGTTCTTCGCAAACTACGGTGAGTACTACCTGCCAATCGCTGCGAACACAAACATTCGCATGGCTGGTAATGAGACTTACATCCAAGATTACTATGATTGGGATGGTGTTAGTATAGGGGCCCAAGAGGTTCCATCGAACCTTGGTGGCATTTACAACAGTGATGTATTTGGTGACGGCACAGTGCCTGACACTCGCTCCGTTACAGACGGTAATATTGAGGCGATGTTCCAAGAAGAATACATCATAGGCTATCAGACTATTTTGGACTCCGGTCTTGAACTTGGTGTAAAGGGTATCTATCGTGACTTGGGTACAACTATCGAAGATGTGGCAATCGATGCTGCAGTAATCGATTACTACAACGGCCCAGGAAACTGGACTGCAGATGGCACTGTTGAAGATACTTTCGGTGGCTTTCATCAGTATGTACTTACCAACCCTGGTAATGACATGAGTGTGTACATTCCTGAGACTGATGAGCAAGTAACTCTATCAGCTGCGGCACTTGGTTATCCTGAGCCAGTTCGGACTTACAAGGCTCTTGAGTTCACAATTGGACGTCCTCTAGAGAACAACTGGTCAGCCGATTTGTCATACACATGGTCAGAAAGCACGGGTAACCACGAAGGTTATGTTAAGTCAGATAACGGGCAGGACGATGCTGGTATCACTACAAACTTCGACCAGCCGGGATTGGTTGACTTCTCCGAAGGTGAATTGCCTAACAGTCGAGCTCACACGCTGAAGGCTTATGGCAGCTATGCGTTCAATAACGGGCTGCGCATTGGTACTAACGTGATCGCGCAATCTGGGCGCCCAATAAGCTGTTTCGGTGTTCATCCAACTGATGATTTCGCTCAAGCCTACGGTGCTGCATCTCACTTCTGTGCGGGAAACGCTGTTTCACGTGGTTCACTGGGAGAGACTCCAACGCTGTTCAACATTGACCTGAGTGCACAATATAATCTAGAAATTGCCAGCACTGATGTATTGTTGACTCTGGATGTATTCAACATACTTAACCGTGATAAGGCTTCTCGTGTGAATGAAATAGCCGAAACCGATGGTGGTGTGGCGGATCCTGATTACGGGCTTAATTCCGCATATCAGCGTCCACGCGGCGTGCGTCTGAGCGCCCGATTCAACTTCTAGACAACCATTCCTTGCGAGTTTCGGCTCGCAAGGATGTTTGAAGAAGTTCTGTTTCAAAAGTATAAAAAAAAGAGCTAACTTTTAGGAGTTGGCTCTTTTTTTTGCCTGCGTTATTCTGGGCCTCCCAGTCTTTGCTAGGACGCTAAATAGCGTTAAATGGAATTGCTAGGCTAGAAAAGTGCCTAATAAATGACTAGGAAGTTCGCATTGACTCCAGTATTTAATTGTAGTGGTTTCTATGGAGCTAGTTGTGGTCCAGCTGCAACGACCAAATGGGTCCAGCGCACAACTTGGGGCTAAAACCTATCATTTCAAATTTGGGCTTAAGTCTGTCTTTTTAATAATTTGATTTTGATAGAGCTGCGTTAGGAAGAGTTGCTGCTGTCTATCGAAGTTTGGTAGAAGTTTTTCCCGGCTCGTAAACCAGCGCAAAAATCTTTCAGTACATACCTAACATTCTTCTAGCGTCATTCGCCGTCGCAATAGTACGGTCAAGTAATAGCGCACTATCTTCGACCGCCTTAACGAGCGCTGCATTATCCACAGCCTGACTGCCGTCTGGCAACAATAGATTGTTCTCGAAACCAACACGGCAATGACCACCTCGCTGCATAGCCTGGCGCATACATTCGGCCTCGCTGGCACCGAATGCGCAGAGCGACCAATGTCGGACATCCGGAAGAAAGGAGAGCAGAGGGGAAATATCTTCTGTTTCTGATTGTTGGTTTTCGGCGTAACGACCTAACACTAATAATACGGAAATATTTTCATCTGGTATTACCCCTCGCTCCAATAACTCTCTGAAATGCAGAATGTCTTTTTTGTCATAGAGTATGTACTGCGGCGCGATATGTTCTCGTTGTAAAAAGGTGAAGAATTCTGCGGAAACTTTTTCATCGGCCCCGCTAGGGCTTATCTCTCGAATTGCGAGTGATACCGCTTCGGGCCGAACATCAACAACGGTTTGAATCTGCTGTTCTGGGCTATAGATCCCAACCGCCTCCGTCGTAATCTGGATGATGAGCTCTTCACCGACCTGCTGGCGAATCGCGAGAATAGCCTCCCTATAGCGCTGCGCATCAAGACTGTGCCCTAAATTCTCATCACGAACATGCAAGTGCAGCATGCACGCCCCAGCATCTAGACAGGCTGCCGCGGTATGAGCAAGCTCCTTCGGACTGATGGGCAGCTGAGGGTGGTCCTGCTGCGTCTTTCTGGCACCGTTTGGTGCCACTGCAATCATCACTGCATCGTTGCGATTCATGCGGTATTCCTTATATGTTCGTTGATGTAGGCTTCGCATAGTCTCAAAGCCGTGGAGCTACTACAAGGCAGGCAACTGTCGTATGCTAGCGACAAGCTATGTCAAACGTTGCTGTGTATTACTCGTCAATTTGCCCTAGGAGAGAACATGATCACTAGGCAGCGATTAATCAAGCTGGTCACCATGCTAGCGATGTGTGCATCCAGCTACTTGTCAGCGGCAGACGAACAAGGCTGGGAGTTGCAGCGGGATAAAGATGGCATACAGGTGCACACCCGCCCGGTGGAGGGCTCGCCTTACGAAACAGTGCGCACTACAACGCGGATGACGGACGTGCGCCTGTCCTCTTTAGTTGCCCTAATCGAAGACACTCCGGCCTGCAAGGACTGGGCAGATAGTTGCGCCGAGTCTTACCTGGTTGAACGCATCAGCGAGTCTGAGTCTCTCGTCTATACCCACAACGATATGCCGTTCCCAGTGAAGGACCGCGACGTGGTTGCGCAGGTTAGGTGGACACAAGATGCTGCAACTTTTGAGGTGGAGATGAATAGCGTTGCAACTGTGGGTAAGATGGATGAGGTGTGCGGAAGGTTGCGCCTGACGAAGGCGGTGGCCAGCTGGAATTTCGCTCCTCACGCAGACGGCTCCGTCCTTATAAGCAATCAGGCCCATATCGATCCGGGTTCGGCGCTACCGGGTTGGGTGACGAATATGTTATTGATCGATGCGCCGTTCGAGGCCATGAAATCGTTTGTTAGCGAAGTGGCAAACCCGAAATACGTCGATGCGCAGCTGAGCTTTATTCAGGAATCAACCGAATAAATCGATCAAGAGTTTGGATAGTAGAAAGTAGGAGTAGAAGCGTGTCACACGACCATCATCATGATCATGACCACACCGAGCCACCCTCCGATCTTGAACTTCGAGTGAAGGCTCTAGAGAGTCTGCTGGTAGAGAAGGGCTTGGTGAATTCAGAAACGCTCAATAGCATCATCGAAACTTACGAGCATAAGGTAGGCCCACGCAACGGCGCACGCGTAGTCGCGAAGGCATGGACAGATCCCGAGTTTAAGCAGGCGCTGATGGATGATGCGACAGAGGCGGTAGCGAGTCTTGGTTACTGCGGGCGTCAGGGCGAACACTTAGAGGTGGTTGAGAATACAAACGACACACACAACCTTGTTGTGTGCACGCTATGCTCTTGCTACCCATGGACCGTGTTAGGTTTGCCCCCGGCCTGGTACAAGTCGGCACCGTATCGATCACGGGCCGTCAGTGATCCCCGTGCGGTGCTAAAAGAATTCGGCACGCAGTTGGACAAGAAATCGACTATTAGAACCTGGGATTCCACGTCAGAGATGCGCTATCTGGTTCTGCCCCAGCGCCCGGCAGGAACTGAGAATTGGAGCGAACAAGATCTACAACAGCTAGTGAGCCGCAACTCCATGATAGGCGTAGAGCTAGCACGTTCTCCCGAACACAAAGGTAAGGATAGCAAGTGAAAGGTGGTCACGACCTAGGCGGTCAGTTGGAGATGGGCCCAATAAATCCGGAGCCCGAATCGCAAGAGCCGGTGTTCCATGACGATTGGGAGCGGCGTGTTTTTGCTCTCACGCTGGCAACCGGCATGCTAGGTAAGTGGAATATCGACGAGTCGCGTCATGCGCGGGAACGTCAGGACCCTCTCACCTATGTACAGAATAGCTACTACGAAAACTGGCTCGAAGGCCTAGAGAAGCTGCTACTCGAAAAGGGCTTGGTGGATACCGAAGAATTAGTATTGGCGGCGAATATCTCATCGCAAACCAAGGAATCACTTTCGGTACCGACGCCAAATCTCGCCACGAAGATACTTGCTTCCGGTATGCCTAGCACTATGGAGACGGACAGCGAGGCGCTGTTCTGCATCGGCGATAGTGTCTTAGTTAAAGCTAGCGAGACCGCAGGTCACACGAGAGCACCTAAATATACGCAAGGTGTGATAGGTACTGTGGCGGCACAGCTAGGCTGCCATAGCTTTCCTGACAGCAATGCGCAGGGCGTTCATGAGGGCAAGCATCTCTATAGAGTCATCTTCAGCGGCAGCGATCTGTGGGGCTCTCATTCTGTAGGCGCCGAAGTGCTTGTCGACCTTTGGGAGCCCTATCTAGACGTGGTTGCAAACTGATGCAGGATTTTCCACACCAACCGCAAGACGATCAAGGGCCAGTGTTCAAAGAGCCTTGGGAGGCACGGGCCTTTGCCTTGGTGATCGCGCTGCACGGGCAGGGTCTGTTCACCTGGTCTGAATGGGCGACTGTTTTAAGCGAGCAGATTTCCTCGGCGCAGGCTGCCGGCGACCCCGACCTCGGTAATACCTATTACCAACATTGGTTGGCGGCGCTAGAGACGATCTCGCAGCAGAAGAAGCTCTCCAATGAAGATGAGCTGATGAAACGAAAATCACAGTGGACCGCCGCCTACCTAAACACACCCCACGGAAAACCGATCGAGCTCTCAGCCGGGAAAACCTCCTGCTGAGTGTTACAATGCCTGCTTTCTAAGCGAGTACAGTTATGGCGCTATTGCAGTCCCTCAAGAATTTATTTAAATCTTCCAAGTCAGCTGATACAGGTCTAGAGACCGCCGGCAAGCATTGGGGCGAACGTGCGCGCGAGCAAGTTGCCCTCAACAAACCCAACTCTTGGGCGGAATGCCCGGTCGTCAATTCCGAATACATCTGCCCTCTTATCTCTGGTCAGGCCCACGTTGGCTGGCTGGAATACGTAGCACGTAAATACTATGCGAGCCCCGTGCCAACCGCGCTGAGTCTTGGCTGTGGTGGTGGCGGACTGGAGCGTCATGGCCTGCAGTTGCAGATTGCCGAAAAATTCGATGCCTTCGACGTGTCTGAAGATGCGCTCCAACTCGCGAGGGGGGAGGCGCAAAAAAGTGGTCAGCTCGAGTCCATTAATTACACGGTAGCAAACCTCAACAAAGTAGAGTTTGCCGAGAATTCCTATGACGCCGTGTTCGCCTCGCAGTCTGTGCATCACATCGAAGCTCTCGAACACTATATGCAACAAGTTGGACTATGCCTAAAACCAGGTGGTTATTTCATCATCAACGAATTTGTAGGTCCGAACCAGTTCCAGTGGACCGACGTTCAGCTACAGCATTGTCAGCGTCTACTTGAAGAAATTCCAGAGACCTATCGACAAATGATTCGTGAGCCCGGTATTAAACACAGCGTAGAGCGACCTACGATAGAATTCATGAACGGTTATGATCCCACCGAGGCGATCCGCCGACATTGTCACCGAGCTGGAAAAGCAGTTCGAGATCGTCGAGCGCAGAGACTTCGGCGGCACTCTGTTGCATCTAGTGTTGGACAATATCGCTGGAAATCTTTCCGACTCAGATGAAGGAAAAACAATCCTTCGTAACTTGTTTGCAGAAGAGCAACGGCTGTTAGCGAGCGGAGAGATAAGTAGTGATTTCACTTTGTTAGTAGCGCGTAAGAAGTAGCTAGGTAGGTTAAGAAAAATCCATGGCAAAATTTGAGAAAATTAGGGAACGTGCTGAACAGCGCAAAGGTGGCGGTGCGGCGTTGAAGAAATTGCTGCCTAAGGTCGCGAGTAAGAAAAAACTAATCGCGTTGGGTGACGATCGCTATCTCGCGATGATGACGAAATGCATCAATCAGGCAGGCTTTAGCTGGAAAGTAATCGAGAACAAGTGGCCAGAATTTGAGGAAGCCTTCTTTGGCTTCGATCCGAAAAAGCTCGGTTATCTATCGGCCGAGCAATGGGAAGCTTATGTCAGCGACAGAAGGGTGGTGCGAAACTGGCAGAAAATTAGGGCCCTTCAGGAGAACGTATTTTTCGTAGCCGAAGAGTCGCGCAAGAATGGTGGATTTGGCAAATTCATCTCTGATTGGCCAGCTTCGGATCAGATTGGCCTGATGGCCTACCTGAAGAGACATGGCTCGCGACTCGGCGGACAGAGTGCGTTGTGGTTTCTGCGCCGAACCGGCAAGGACTGTTTCATCCTATCCAAGGACGTAGTGGTTACCTTGCGCGGCGGCGGATTGGAGATTGCGGAGCAGCCGAGCAGTCAGCGTGATTTGAAGAAGGTACAGGCGCAGTTCAACGAATGGCATGAAGAAACGGGCCTACCTTTTAGTCATCTAAGTCGCATCGCCGCCTGCTCGGTCGGCGAGAACTATTTGCAAGACTAGGAAGCCTAGACTTCCTTGGTTACGATCTTAGGATTGTTCTCCATTGTCAGGTGCACAGGGCAGCGATCGGCGATCTCCATCAGGCGTTTTCGCTGCGCATCAGTTAGGTCGCCTTTCAGCGTAATATTTCTCTCGATTACATCCACGAATTTACTCTTGCTCTCGCAGTCCTCACAGTCTTCTGCATGACTGCGCTGATGATTTAGCTGCACCTCAATATCGTCCAATGCTAGGTTCTTGTGATTCGCGTACATGCGCAGTGTCATCGAGGTGCAGGCGCCGAGACCGGCTAACAGATGTTCGTAGGGGTCGGGA
>CAJXQP010000100.1 GCA_913058275.1 uncultured Gammaproteobacteria bacterium
GATCAGCCTCGGTCTCGTGGGCTCGGAGATGTGTATAAGAGACAGAATTATCGTACTGCAATGGAACGCCATAACTGCCGTCCTTAAGCAAAGCCATTACTTGCTGAAGGTCGTCACGTTTCTTGCCCGTTACGCGCAATTTCTCGCCTTGGATCGCCGTTTGTACTTTGAGCTTGGCCTGTTTGACAGCCTTCACAATCTTGCGAGCGATGTCTGCCTCGATACCCTGTTGCACAGTAACGATCATATTTGCCTTCTGACCTACCAGCTGTACATCACCTTCTTCAAGGCTCTTAATATCAATACCACGCTTTACCATTTTTGAGCGTAGTATTTCTAGCATTTGTTGAATTTGAAAGTCGGCTTCGGCACTTACCTTAATATTGGAATCGTTGTCCAGCTCGAACGAGGCATCGGTTCCCTTAAAATCGAAACGCGTTCCCACATCTCGGTTAGACTGATCTAAAGCATTGCTCAACTCATGCATATCAACTTCTGAAACTATATCGAACGAAGGCATGGCTTACTCAACTCCTCTGTATCGGCAGAAAAAATCAACCTGTATTGAAATGTTAAATGGAAGTCGCCTAGAATGGAAGGCTTAGATAGATAAGCAGTTTATCATTAATAGTGAATGCAACACATTAAATGATAAGATCGACCATGCCACGATAATGCTGAATTTTCTCAGCTTATTCATTAAACCAGCACGCACATCCATCGAACTTTAGGAACCACATTTGATCGCTCAAAAGCAGGTACTTCTACTGATATCTCTAACAGTTGTCTGTGTAGCTAGTATAGTTTTCTCACTGCTTAGTGGTAGCGTCGATATAACAGCGACTGAGTTGGTCCAGAGTATCTTTTCGCCAGAACCCAGCCTCAGCACCCAGGTGTTGCAAGAAATTCGCATACCCCGAACGCTAGCGGCGTTCGTGACCGGTGGCTTGCTAGCGCTCTCCGGTGCAATCATGCAAGTACTGCTACGCAATCCGCTGGCCGACCCTTATATCTTAGGCATTTCCGGTGGCGCCGCAGTCGGAGCACTTTCGGCGATACTCCTAGGAGCGACAGGGTTCTGGTTATCGAACGCTGCTTTCGCTGGCGCTGTATTTTCCATATTCCTAGTCTTTGGAATTGCTAACAAATTTGGTAGCTGGTCTGTGACGAGGTTGCTACTCACCGGTGTGGTTGTCTCTGCAGGCTGGGGTGCCGTAATCAATATCCTGCTTACCACAAGTTCCACCAACAATGTGCAGAGCATGTTGTTTTGGCTGATGGGGGACCTGAGCCAGAGCAGCGTCAATCCTGCACATTATCTGCTATTGCTTATAGGCCTCGTTGGCGGAATCGCCGTCAGTCGCTCATTGAATGTACTCATAAGGGGCGACTTATTTGCCGTGAGCCTAGGAGTCAATGTGCAGTCGCTGCGGCTACTGTTGTTCTTCTCTGCATCTGTGTTTACAGCAACTGCAGTAACTATCGCAGGCTCTGTCGGATTCGTTGGTCTAATAATTCCACACATGCTGCGACTTCTGGGCGCTCGAGACCATCGCCTATTAATACCCACCTGCGTATTGCTGGGAGGAAGTTTTCTAGTTCTGGCAGATAGCTTAGCGCGCACATTAATAGCCCCACAGCAGCTTCCAGTCGGCGTGGTTACCGCTGTCATTGGCGTACCTGCCTTTATCTTGATACTAAGATCCACGATTCGGAAATAGCATGGCGAACCTGAAAATTCAGTCTCTAAGCCTTCATATTGAGGGCAAAACTCTTTGCCGCGATCTGAATGTTCAGGTTGGGGAAAATGAACGCTGGGGATTACTAGGCAAAAACGGGGCTGGAAAAACCACGCTACTGCATGCCCTTATAGGGCAGCGGCGCGCAGATCAGGGCAGTATCGAGCTAGATGGAATCAGTGTCTATGACATAAAACAGAGAGAGCTCGCGAGTAAAGTTGGCATACTGTTTCAGCAAGGCATCGAAGCACTCCCGGCAACAGTCTTCGAAACGGTTTTGCTCGGGCGCCACCCGCACACTCAGTCTCTGTTGTGGGACGATCCGAAGGACATTGAGATTGCCGAAAGCGCCCTTGCCGCCTTCGACCTGGGGCAATTAAAAGAACGTGCAGTGGAGTCACTATCTGGGGGTGAACTTCAGAGACTGGCTCTGGCCATGTTGCTGGCTCAGACACCGCAGCTTTTCTTACTCGACGAACCGAGCAATCATTTGGATGTCGCTTTTCAGGTCAAACTTCTATCGGTACTCACGAATAAAGTTGCCGAGACCTCGGCCAGTTTGATCATGGCCACCCACGACATCAATCTCGCGCTCAGGTTTTGCGAGAAAATAATCTTGCTCTTGGAAGATGGCGAGTCTCTAGTGGGAAGCAGCAACGATGTATTGACAGAAAACAACTTGAGCCAAGCCTATGGCTGTAACATCAAGTCTGTTAGCAACGGCGAGCACAAACTATTCTATCCAGCCTGATTGTCTCAACTTTTATAGCGCCAGGTGTCTTACATTGCCGAGCAACTTTCCTAGATAGGTAGCAAATAATCCGCCATCTACTCCGTTTACCGCTTTATGGTCATATGACAACGTGATCGGCAGTATTTTTCGCGGAACAAATTCGCCGCCGATATAAACAGGCTTAATGTCAGTTTTACCGACACCTAGAATTGCTACCTCAGGTGCATTGACGATTGGAATAAATCCCGTCCCGCCGATTGCGCCCAGACTGGAAATCGTAAAGCAGGCGCCCTGCATCTCAGAGACGGTAAGCTTTCTATTCTTTGCCTTATTAGATAGCTCGATAACTTCTTCCGCCAATTGCCAAATCGTTTTCTGATCCACATCTCTGATAACCGGAACAAGTAGTCCTGCCTCCGTCGCCACAGCCATACCAATATGCACATACTTCTTTTGGATGACATATTCGCCGGCAGAATGCAGCGAAACATTGAACTGGGGATACTCAACTAAGGCCTTAGCACAGGCCTTCAGCAAGAAGGGCAGAAACGTTAATTTCACACCGCGGCGCTCCGCCTCCCCCTTCAATTCAGCCCTGAACTCTTCAAGATCAGTTACATCTGCCTCATTGAACTGAGCGACATGGGGAACAGAATTCCAGTTGCGATGCATATTCACTGCGGTCAGCTTGTGAAGTTTACTCCGCTGGACTTGCTCCACTTCACCGAACTGACTGAAATCTATATCAGGTATGGTCGATACCGCAGCACCCTGACTCGCAGGTGCATTGATTCTGCTCTTAACAAATTCCTGCACATCCTCTTTGAGGATTCGAGATTTAGCGCCGCTGCCCTTAACCTGTCCTAGATCGACGCCCAGCTCTCTGGCCATTTTCCGTACAGCTGGACCTGCATAAACCTTCTTGGAGGACTCATTGCCAGGAGCAACTGGTGCTGGTTGTGGAGCAGAAACTGGCTTGCTTGCCTCTTCCTTCTCATCTGGCAGCGCTTCTTGTTTCGCCGCCGGCGCTGCTTGTTTAACTGTATTTTCTTCTTGTTTAGCTGCTGGTGCGTCGGCCAAGACCTTCGCGATCTGCGAGCCAGTCTTAACTTTGTCGCCAACTTTGACCAACAATGATTCTATGACGCCTGCATAGGGCGCAGGCACGTCCATAGCAGCCTTATCAGACTCAAGTGTGATTAACACATCATCGACTTCGATTGAGTCCTTCTCTTTAATATGGATCTCGATAATCTCAATTTCGTCATCGCTGCCCAAGTCTGGGACTTCGATAGTTTGAGATATAGGGGCAGGCGCTGCCACGGGAGCCGGTTCAGCGGCGGGCTCTTCTTCCTCTGATTCTGCAGCAGGGGCTGGTTCTTCCGCTGGAGCGGAATCTTGACTGTCACTTTCAGCAATTTCCAGCGAGAGCATTTCACTACCGGTGCTAACCTGATCACCCAGGTTCACCGAGATGCTCTTCACCACGCCAGCCATCGGTGCCGGAATTTCCATGGCCGCTTTATCGCTTTCCAAAACCAAAAGCGAATCGTTCTCTTCCACAGACTGCCCAACCGAGACAAGCAACTCGATTACTTCTACTTCACTGGCGTCACCCAGATCTGGAACTTTTATATTCTCAATTGACACCGGTAACGGCTCCTGAATGTTATCAACACTATTCTCGTTCGATTACTGCGCGAGCGGATTTGGCTTATTCTGATCTATTCCACTAGCCTTCATGTGGTCAGTAATCTGTTTCGCAGTAACTACGCCCACTTCTTTCAACTCCGTCAAGGCCGCCAACACGATGAATTTACAATCGACCTCAAAGAAATGTCGAAGCTGCTCACGGCTGTCGCTGCGACCAAACCCATCTGTACCCAACACTCTATAAGTCTCGGGAACGAACTCTCGGACTTGATCCGAATGCGCCTTCATATGATCTGTTGCTGAGACAATCGGCCCCTTCTGCTTTAAAAGCATTTCAGTCACGTAAGGAACCTTCATCTTCTTGCTTGGGTTGAGCATATTTTCGCGTGTCACGGCTAGCGCTTCTTTACGCAATTCATTGAAGCTAGTCACGCTCCACACATCAACCGATATGCCATAGTCTGAACGCAGCACCTCGGCGGCCTTCCTTACTTCAAGCAGGATGGTGCCACTGCCTAGCAGTCGTAACCTCTGCTCTGATTTAGGCTTCGCTGTCTTATACGCTTTACTACTTCCATCTTCGAGCAGGTACATTCCCTTGATGATGCCCTCTTCGGCACCCTTGGGTAGCTCAGGTTGTTTGTAGTTTTCATTCATAGTAGTGATGTAGTAGAAAACCGATTCCATTTCCTTGTACATTCTACGTAAGCCATCTTGAACAATAACCGCAAGTTCGTAAGCGTAGGCTGGATCGTAGGAGACACAGTTAGGAATCGTTGAGGCTAGGATATGGCTGTGACCATCTTGGTGCTGCAAGCCTTCGCCATTGAGTGTCGTGCGACCTGCAGTAGCGCCTATCAAGAAACCGCGCGCCTGAGAATCACCAGCAGCCCAACACAGATCGCCCACTCTCTGAAAACCAAACATAGAGTAGTAAATATAGAACGGAATGAGAGGGTAGTTGCTAACACTATACGAAGTCGCAGCTGCCAGCCAAGAGGAGAACGCGCCGGATTCTGTGATGCCTTCTTCCAGCATCTGCCCTTCCTTGTCTTCGCGGTAATACATCACCTGATTGGAATCCTCAGGATCGTATAGTTGACCAACTGAAGAGTAGATGCCCATCTGGCGAAACATACCTTCCATTCCGAAAGTACGCGCCTCGTCAGGAACTATGGGTACAACACGTTTACCCACTTCCTTATCTCTAGATAGCGCCGCGAGCATACGCACGAATGCCATAGTGGTCGAAAGCTCTCGATCACCGCTGCTCTTCGTTTGATTTTCGAATGCGTCTAGACCCGGGATGTCAAGCGGTATTGTTTCCACTCGTCGTTGTGGAACAGGACCACCAAGTTCACTGCGCATTTGGCGCATATAGGTAAGTTCAAGGCTATCTTCTGGTGGTCTATAATAGGGAACGGACTCGAGGTCCTTATCTTTGATTGGAATGCCAAAGCGGTTTCTAAATTTCTTCAAGCCTTCGATGTCGAGTTTCTTAACAGAGTGCGTATCGTTCTGTGCTTCTGCCGTATCGCCGAAGGCATAACCTTTAACCGTCTTCGCAAGAATGACCGTAGGCTTGCCATTATTCTGCACAGCCTCTGCATAAGCGGCATAGACCTTGTACGGATCATGACCGCCACGATTTAAAGCCATGATGTCATCATCGGAGAGATGTTCGACCATCTTCAGAAGCTCTGGGCTTTTCCCGAAGAAGTGCTCTCGCGTATAGGCTCCACCGCGACTAACGTAGTTTTGGTATTCGCCGTCAACCACCTCATCCATACGGGCTTGGAGTATGCCATCCTTATCAGCATGCAACAGCGGATCCCAATGCCTTCCCCAAACCACCTTAATTACATTCCATCCGGCACCGCGGAATATACCTTCCAACTCTTGAATGATCTTGCCGTTGCCACGCACAGGCCCATCGAGCCGCTGCAAATTACAGTTGACTACAAAAATTAGATTGTCCAGCTTCTCGCGCCCAGCTTTGCTGATAGCACCAAGTGATTCTGGCTCATCCGTCTCACCATCACCAAGAAAAGCCCATATCTTGCGATTACTGTTATCTACAAGCTTCCGGCTAGTGAGGTATTTCAGAACGTGGGCCTGATAAATAGCCGTGATTGGCCCGAGACCCATCGATACTGTTGGGAATTGCCAGTAGTCTGGCATCAGCCAAGGGTGTGGATAGGAAGAAAGGCCATCGCCGTCTACTTCCTCTCTAAATCTATCGAGCTTGGCTTCATCCATGCGCCCTTCTAAATAGGAGCGGGCATAAATACCCGGAGATGAATGCCCCTGAAAATAGATGAGGTCGCCTTCGTTTTCCTTATTCGGGCCATGGAAGAAGTAATTAAAACCCACATCATAGAGCGTAGCCGCAGAGGAAAAAGTGGAGATGTGCCCACCGATACCGGGATTGCGCTCATTGGCTCTCATTACCATGGCCAGGGCATTCCAGCGAATTATGCCGCGAATCTCCCTCTCCATGAACATATCACCCGGCATACGATCTTCATTTGTGGGAGATATAGTGTTGCGGTAAGGGGTGTTGACCGAACCCGCAGATGATACGACACCTTCAATGCTCGCCTGATCAGCGAGGCGATCTAATAGATACTGCGCTCTATCTATGCCCTCTTCATCTACTACCGAATGAAAGGCTTCAAGCCATTCCTTGGTTTCTTCTGGATTTCCGTCATTTTGCTGAGTCATGTTCTATAAATTCCGCATCCATCGCGAGCCTAGGCGCCCGTCTAGTTTGTGTAAATAAATTACAAAGCGGGCATAATTCTAACTCAAATTCCCGTGTTTTTCCATTTTGGATTGCCGTATCTTGTAGTATTACTACCAAACACACCTAAGCATTACACACTCACCACATAGAAAATATACTTATATAATTCAGTAGCTTGGAGGGTTATCATGCTGCGAAATCAAGAGCGCTGCCGGAGGAAATGACGCCAAGACAGCCAAATACTACAATTTCACCAGACTTACTCAAGTAATTAATTTACTAAATTGCAGCTTTGGGACAAAACGAACCTTCATTGCACCGCGTTATAAACCAACAATCGTTATTACGGCAAGCACGCTAAGCCAGATAGCCTGACTCCGTTCTAGCAACCCCAATATGGCCCAAACCTCAGCAGACTCTCTGTCTTGAACTTCAGCATCGACGCCCTCTTTTCCAGCGCTATTTATCACCATGCCAGATGCCGCACAGCTAGCAAACCCATGCAGGAGATCGGCATTGTTCGTCTCAAGACTAAAGCGCCAGAATGAAGCACTGACATTATCAAAACATTGCACAAAATTTCCGGCCAATGAGAAAGTGATCGCAAGAAATCGAAGCGGAATCCATTCCAATAACTGAATTACTAGATTGATGAAATCTACCTGCTTCTGCAGTTGCTGCTCTCTGTGGCTATCGCGTAATTGGTAGCTAATATACGAGAATAAAATCCCCAAGGGGCCTGCGCATAGATACCAAAAGAACATAACGAACATCTTTTCAAAACTACGGTAAGTAAGCTGTTTACTGAAGTACTTGCCAATGCCATCTTTGTCTCCTACATCCGGCAAGCTCGTTGCCTGGAATTCCTGCTTAAAGAATTCAATACAGACAGTCATGTCTCCTGCTCTGAACTTCTCTAAAAAGTCCTTCGCGAGTTGGCCTGGCTGGGTCCGATCGAAAGCAACGAGCAGGACCAATATATGCAGCATCATGGTGGCAAGCCCAAAGAAACTGCCCGCACAAATGAACAAAATTAAAGTAAGGCAGACCAGAGGAAGCGCATAGATTAGAACGAACGCTGCAAGCCAACCTAGGGGGATCTTAGCCACGAAATTTGCAGCCCAGTCTTCAACCCGGCATCTGAACCTGAAAAACCAGCCATCATTGAATCGATCAAAGTCCTTGAGCCAAAGGTAATTGACCATCAAGCAAATCAGAATCACTAGAAATTTCATTCGAACCCTTCTTTATGCGCATTTCGATGTTTGTATTGTCTATTGCCGCTCACGTCAAGCCAATCACTCAAGCTGGCAGCGATTGCTTGTATCTAGCCCAGTCAAAACAGGGACCTGGGTCGGTCTTTCTACCCGGCGCTATATCGCTATGCCCTACAATTTTATCTTTGCCCATCTTCGGGTATGTGCTCAGCAGTAGTTTAGTCACATTGCTGAGGCTAGTGTACTGACTATCGGTAAATGGCTCAAAATCCGTACCCTCTAACTCAATGCCTACGGAATAATCATTACAGTTACCTCTCTCGTAGAAAAGTGACTCTCCGGCATGCCAAGCTCGATTACTAAAAGGAACGAATTGTGTCAGTCGGCCCTCTCGATCAATCAGCAGATGAGCTGATACCTTGAGGTCTGCTATTTCTAAGTAGAAAGGATGAGACTCGCTATCGAGTGTGTTACAGAAAAACTGCTTAATAGCAGACGTGCCGAATTTGCCTGGAGGGAGACTAATGTTGTGAATCACCAACAACTCAATATCGGCGCCATCTGGCCTAGCATTCTGATTAGGCGACTCAACAAATTGAGCACCTACTAGGATGTCGTTGGCGATAAAGAGTTCCATGGCAACAGTCCAGCGAACGAAGTGATTTCTAGATGGCGCCCGATCTCTCAAAGATCATACGCGTTGCAATCGTTCGATATTACCACAAAATGTTAACTTGCTTGGCGAAGTAGGCGCACTAACCCTGACTCGTTACTCGATAAGGCGAATGGCTGATTGTACGGGAACGAAAAACTCTATGACTTGCGTTCGAATACTGTGACATTGCAAGCGGCGGTTTTACTAGCCCCTTGAGAGAGAATAATCTCGGAACGACGCAGGGAAATAGCTAGGCCCAATCGGCTGCGCGTAATCGCGTTCTTTCTAGCGCTCGTATTTGAGCCCGAATTGGTTACAACGAACACATCACCTTGAGCTCCACTTTTAGTGAGCACGCAGTCATGAAGCTTGCCCTTTATGAGCATCTTCACAGAGTTGCATGCGCTCAAGCCGTCTACACAAGACAAGCAATCAAGAAGCTGAGCCTCCTCGTTCTCGGCATAATCATCATTTATCAGCTCACCATTTATAAGTTGCGCTATCTCGTTTAAGTCGTCGGCATTTAGAATGTTTTTTTCCTAGGGACTTACAATAGCCTCGGGCTCTATGCGAGCGCTGGACTCAAT
>CAJXQP010000101.1 GCA_913058275.1 uncultured Gammaproteobacteria bacterium
GCCAAATACGCCTCCAGTTACTACGGTCCGTTCCGCGATGCAGTCGGATCAAGCGGCAATCTGGGTGGAGGCAACAAATACAGCTATCAGATGGATATCGCCAACAGCGATGAGGCCCTGCAAGAGGTCGCACTGGACTTAGCAGAGGGCGCCGATATGGTGATGGTGAAGCCAGGCATGCCGTATCTGGACATCGTAAGCCGAGTGAAGCGCGAATTTGGTGCTCCAACCTTCGTCTATCAGGTGAGCGGAGAGTATTCTATGCACATGGCAGCGGCACAAAATGGCTGGTTGGATGAGGAGGCGGTAGCCATGGAATCTTTGATCGCCATCAAACGCGCAGGCGCAGATGCGATTCTTACCTATTTCGCGAAAACTGCAGCACGCCTACTAAAGAGCGGAACTATCTGACGAGCATTTGACAGGAAAATCAACCTGCCACTTGAAACCTTAATTTTTAGCCTTATCATAGGCACCACGCGAGCATGTAATCGAGCACTTCAGTCTAACAGCTCCTCATTTACGACTCTGAATACCCAAATAGTTTACTACAAGGAAATCTCTTATGAGCGACAATATCGTTCACACTTCTGACAGCAGTTTCGAAGCTGACGTACTTCAAGCCGAAGGCCCCGTCCTAGTTGATTTCTGGGCGGAGTGGTGTGGCCCCTGCAAGATGATTGCGCCAGTACTCGAAGAACTAGCCGGCGAATACGACGGCAAACTGAAGATATGCAAGATGGACGTCGATGCAAACGTAGAAACTGCTCCAAAATACGGCGTAAGAGGTATTCCTACCCTAATCGTTTTCAATAACGGCGACGTAGCCGGCACCAAAGTTGGCGCATTGTCTAAATCGCAGCTTTCCGCTTTTATTGACAGCGTGATTTAAATTGCGTTTAATGTGGCATCTCGAGTATCTCGAGGTGCCACAGGATGTGACTAAATCGATCCAATTCAACATAGTAGTGATCGATCAGATTACCAAAAAAACAAATTCTCTGACTTTTTGTTGTGACTCGCCGGATGCTAGTCCGATGCCCTGAATCAAAATCAAACGAATTTAAAACCCACCCCGTTCTATCAACTAATATTTACAGGTGGACATAATCAAAAAGTAGGTTAATATTGCGGAAAAGTTGAAGCTGGAAACAAAACGTTGACCATTTAAAAGCCAAAGAGCTCCAGTCAACAGATTAACTACCGATATAAAACGCAAGTGATGCAACCGACATTAACTGCAAATGACCTTTAGAACGGTCAATTGTTAGCAGCATGAAACAACAATCTCCGCATTGCGCACTACCCAAAACTTAAACCAAAATCCTTAGCGAAACTCCTAACTAAAACTACTTTATCTATGACACTTAGATGTGCGTGCCAATAATAATCTCGGCAGCCCTACTACCCGACATAAATCAGCTACTTAAAAACTAAAAAATCCTAAACTCACAAGAAGATCCAATACATGAACCTAACCGAATTAAAGCAAAAGCCAATCGCCGAACTTCTAGCTACTGCCCACGAAATGGGATTGGATAATGTTTCGAGAACACGCAAGCAAGACATCATCTTTGTGTTACTCAAGAAGCATGCGAAGAGCGGAGAAGATATTAGTGGCGATGGGGTGTTGGAAATATTGCAGGATGGATTCGGCTTCCTGCGCTCGGCGGACTCTTCGTATCTGGCGGGGCCAGATGATATCTACGTTTCGCCTAGTCAGATAAGACGCTTTAATCTTCGCACAGGCGACACTGTCGCGGGAAAAATTAGACCGCCGAAAGACGGTGAGCGCTATTTTGCACTACTAAAGATTCATGAAATAAACTTCAGCAGTCCCGAAGAATCCAAGAACAAAATCCTTTTCGAAAACCTCACTCCTCTATTTCCAGACGACAGACTAACTCTCGAGACTGGCAATGGCAGCACGGAAGACCTTAGTGCCCGAGTCATCGACTTGGCAGCACCCATCGGCAAAGGACAGCGTGGCCTTATCGTTTCGCCACCCAAAGCTGGTAAAACATTAATCCTACAGAACATGGCGCAGTCCATTGCTAGAAATAATCCTGAATGCAGACTCATCGTTCTTCTAATCGACGAACGGCCGGAAGAAGTAACAGAGATGCAGCGCTCGGTGCGCGGCGAAGTTGTAGCCAGCACATTCGATGAACCGCCTGCACGGCACGTACAAGTGGCAGAGATGGTGATTGAGAAAGCGAAGCGCTTAGTCGAGCACAAGGAAGACGTGATCATATTATTGGATTCGATTACGCGTCTTGCCAGAGCCTACAACACAATCATCCCATCGTCCGGAAAGGTATTAACCGGTGGTGTCGATGCGCATGCATTGGAACGCCCGAAGCGATTCTTCGGTGCAGCAAGAAATTTAGAAGAAGGCGGCAGCCTCACTATCATCGCTACCGCGTTGGTCGAGACTGGCTCGAAGATGGACGAAGTAATTTACGAAGAATTTAAGGGCACGGGTAATATGGAGCTGCATCTGGATCGAAAGATCGCAGAGAAGCGAGTCTACCCTGCCATCAACGTGCGTAAATCTGGCACGCGTCGTGAAGAATTGCTAACCTCCGAAGAAGAATTGCAACGCATGTGGATTCTACGCAAGCTGCTTACCTCAATGGAAGATGTGCAAGCGACCGAATTCATTATCGACAAGCTGAAAGAAACGAAGACTAACGAAGATTTTTTCAATTCAATGAAACGCAAGTAACCTGCACTTGGAAATTTCCTGTCTCAACCTGTTAACAACGTAAACGGCCAGCCATGTCATTTAGAGATTTGCGCGACTTCATAGCGCTTCTTGAGAAAGAGGGCGAGCTCAAGCGAATCCAGACAGAAGTCGATCCTTATCTAGAAGTTACCGAGATAAGCGATCGTACTCTGCGCAGCAACGGTCCAGCCCTACTATTCGAAAACCCCAAAGGCTCGAAGATTCCGATGCTTACCAATCTATTTGGTAACACTCGGCGCATCGCTCTGGCTATGGGGCAGGAAGATATAGAGGGTCTTAGAGACGTAGGCAAATTATTAGCCTTCCTTAAAGAGCCCGAACCGCCGAGGGGCTGGAAACATCTTTGGGAGACATTGCCTAGCTACAAGAGCGTGCTTAACATGCCCGCCAGTGTTCGCAAGTCCGCACCCTGTCAGGAAGTAATCATCGAAGGTGATGACATAGACCTGAACTTCTTACCCATCCAGACATGTTGGCCGGGAGATGTTGGCCCTCTCATTACGTGGCCGCTAGTTATTACGAAAGGCCCCGAGAAAGAACGACAGAATCTCGGCATCTACCGCATGCAGTTGGCGGGCCCCAATAAACTTATTATGCGCTGGCTCTCACATCGTGGCGGCGCACTCGATTTTCGCGAATGGCAGCAGGCACATCCTGGCGAAGCCTTCCCTCTATCCATCGCTATCGGTGCTGACCCAGCTACTATCTTGGCAACCGTTACTCCCGTGCCCGACACATTGTCCGAATATGCCTTCGCCGGCTTACTGCGCGGCAGCAAGACCGAAGTCGTCAAATCGAGAACCAATGACTTGCAAGTGCCCGCCAGCGCAGAATTTGTCTTAGAAGGTGTCATCGAATCTGGCGAGATGGCAGACGAGGGTCCATATGGCGACCACACCGGCTACTATAATGAGGTCGAGAAATTCCCCGTATTCACAGTGACCTGTATCACCCATCGCAAAGATCCAATCTATCACAGCACCTACACGGGCCGACCGCCAGACGAGCCTGCAATGCTAGGCGTCGCATTGAACGAAGTCTTCGTGCCGCTTCTACAAAAACAATTCCCAGAGATCGTCGATTTCTATCTGCCGCCGGAAGGCTGCTCCTACCGACTTGCGGTAGTTAGCATGAAGAAACAGTATCCCGGTCATGCCAAGCGCATAATGATGGGAGTGTGGTCGTTCTTGCGCCAATTCATGTATACCAAGTTTGTTATCGTGGTTGACGACGATGTGAATATTCGAAGCTGGGATGATGTCATCTGGGCGGTAACTACTCGCATGGATCCTATTCGCGACACAGTGCTCATTGACAACACACCGATCGACTACCTAGATTTTGCGTCTCCCGTATCAGGCCTCGGCTCGAAGATGGGCATGGATGCAACGAATAAGATTGAAGGCGAGACAACACGTAAATGGGGCGAAACAATCGCCATGACCGACGAAGTTAAAGCCCGAGTCGATAAATTGTGGCAAGAACTCGGCATCGATAGCAGCGGTAGCAGCGGTAGCAGCGGTAGCAGCGGTAGCAGCGGTAGTTAACACTATTCTTGTGACTCGACGACCAGCCTAAGTATTAACATGACTAGTCGCATAATCGGAGCGCTGCAGTGAAGAATCCTCTTTGGGAAAGCGTATATCATAACTTCCAAGACGTGCCGGTCACTGGCCCGGGATTCTCTGGCCATGACTGGATAGAAAACTCCTCGGAAAAACTGTCTAACTTCAAGTCGTTAGCAAGCAATTCCAGCACTGTACCTTCCGTCATCGGCTATACCGACAGTCTTCTACCCGTGATTGCTGGAATCGTTCAGGGAAACAAAAAAAAAGTAAAGATACTCGACTTCGACGGTGGCTTAGGTTTTTCTTTCTATCATGTAAGAGAAGCTCTTGGGGAAACCAAAAATTTCGAGCTCTATGTCGTCGACATAGAAGAAGTTTGTACTGCCGGGGAAAAGCTTTTCCACGACGAGCCGCAGATTGAATTTCATTCCGACGTTACAGACATACTCCACGAGCGCTTTGATATCGTCCACATCGGTTCCTCACTGCAATACATTGAACAGCGGCAGGATCAGTTGTCGGTGCTATGCCAGTTCAATCCCGAGTACATTCTCATGGCCAATATCCCGGCCGGCGACATAAGAACATTCGCTACAGCACAGAATTACTATGGATCTACAATTGCCTGTTGGTTTTTCAACGTCGAAGAACTCAGCTCGACAATGCTTCAGAATAACTATGGCCTAATTTTCAAGTCTTCCTATTTTACTAAGCTCTACGGTGTCGAGCAGCCTTATCCTCTCGAAAATTTCAAAGAAGAATACAGAGTCAAATACCCATGTATGCTGTTGTTTCAAAAACAGTCCTAGTGACTACTTGAGCGAACCGAGGTTGTTAGTGGCCAATTTATGAAAACTGCGCTTCTGTGGCTACAACGGCTATTTCTTGTATGCAGCATCGCATTCCTTATCGCCGTGTTCTTTCAGAACAGAACGGATATCGTTTCCATTTTCACCGCCGCTTCTTATTCAGGCTTCGCGATAGCAATCCTGTTCTGGATTTTAGCCACCCTCTTAATACCGGTCATCGCACTCACGATACTCAAAGACAGAAAAAACTCGATCACTTTTCGAACCTTGCTCGCAATACACCTCAACCGAATCCCTTCAAAGTTCTTGCCGGGCGGCGTATGGCAGACCTTCGCTCGTGTCTACGACATGAATGGTTTGGGCATAACAAAGACAGGCATAAGTCTGGTCGTACTCTATGAGAACACCTACTTCATTATCCTGGCTGCAATTGTATCTACTCTAGGAATTTACCTGTACAGCTCGAACGAGCTATATTCCACGCTGGCTTTGGCGTTATTCCTAGGCAGTATCGCGACTATCCCCCTCGCATTATTTTTTAGAAAACGCAGTTTCATTCTTTCGATCACCGCTTATGTGCAACTCACTGCAGTATGTGCAATTTTCTGGGTGCTTGCCGCCGGCGCCTTCTACTCGTATATGGCAGCGATAGGTATGATTGCGGCAAGCGATGATGCCCTTCACACGGTCGTTAACTATCTCTTCTCCTACGTTGTAGGTTTTGTCAGTATCTTTGCACCTCAGGGAATCGGTGTTTTCGAGGCCGTATACTCCGAACTTGCATCTTCTGAGTTGCCGCGCACGCAGCTGATGATTTTCGTCGCCGGATTTCGAGTCTTACTAATGCTGAGCGACATGCTGACTTGGCTCGGTTTTATGCTATTTAAAATCAGCGTCGGGGTTGGCGCGAAGCAATACGCTGAGTAGAATAGTTTCATTGCCTTGGTAAAATTCATAAATACTGCAAACGATCTGAAGTGCATACTCCTCAGGAAGCCGGAACCATGAAAAAAATACTGTCACGACGCCTCACCTTAAGCACTCTATTGATATTCGTTTTATCATCAAGTCAATTCAGCCTCGCCCAAGAAGAAGACACCGCCCTCGAGGGCACCAATTGGCAGCTGCTAAACATGAAGGTATTGGGCGGCTTCCTGTTCACGCCTAATGATCCAAGCAAATATCGATTGAATTTTCGATCGGAGAACAGGCTCACTGGCACGTCAGACTGCAACACCATCACCGGTTCCTATTTCCAGGAGAGCACTGGATTTCGTTTCGAGCCTTTCGTATCCACTCGCAAGCTCTGCCCACCGGGCTCGCTTCATAACAACTTAGCCTTGATCCTAAAAGATGTAAACGCTATCGAGTTTCGCGACGGGAAGATGTACATGACAAATGGGTATGACGGAGTGGAGTTAGAATTCGAGGAACGCGACTTCTAATTCAAATCTAACGTAGAGAGTATTTTCAATGCTGTCTAGGCTTTATCCAGGTCTTTCGGCATGGTAAGGCTGGGTAGCTCGGCACCAATTCCTTTCACAAACTTCTCTTGATGTTCGTTGGCTAGTTTCTCTTCACCTAATGATTTCAATAATCGCGCGAGCTCGCCGTGAGCTTCCGGAGTAGACGAGACATCAATACTGGTATCAAAATATTCTCGGGCCTTTCCCCAAAGTTCGTTGCGCATTGCCAATCGTCCCAGCGCAACCAAGAGATTCGCGTTTCCCGGCCTGTTCTGAATCCAGCTCTCTGCTATTAGCAGCTGCCGATGTGGCGCACCAAAGTCCAACTCCCCGTAGCGCTTAATGAGTAGGTCACTCCAACTCTTGTTCAGAGCAACTTCTATGGCCTTGCCTGCCTGTTCCTTCTGATCGAGCTTAAACAGTATCTCGGCATAGTGTTTAACGATTTTCTCATCCTGCTTATAAGAGACAGGGCCTTTCTTCCAGGCCTTCTCTAACTGCGTACTGATTTCCACATCGCTGAAGTCTGCTCTGCGATTGCTTATCCGATATAAGTTTTCCATGAAGATTCGAATCCGAATTAGTTCGGCTTCCTCTCCATCAATTACGCTATTCTTCTCAAGGGCGGGCAACAATTTTTCTAGTCGCTCCCAATCATTGAGCTTCAGATAGACGTCTTTCAAAAGCTGTAGCAGGGACGCATCGTTCAGTGAACTGGTTTTCATCTGCTGTAATACCGCTACACATTGTTCTAGTTGATTGGACTTGAACAAGAGTTGGGCTTTTAGAGAGTTGATAGTGGAGCGTGCAACCGGGTATTTATCTTCAGCAGTCTCCAGACAGCTCATCCATGCCTCTTTATCACCCTGCTGATGTGCCGCATAGGCCGCGGCGAGGTAATTGATGACACTTGCATCAGAATCCTTCATGCCCTTCTGCAGTAAGCTATAGCTTGATTCCCAACTTCCACGAGTGAAATACAGCAGACCCTCTATCGTCTTGCTCCTACTTTTCGCTTTCAAGTTTTCTTTGTAATTTCTCCCGAAGCGAATAAGGTGCCAAGGATTAACCCAGCGAAACACAATAAGAATAAGTTGAATGACAAGATAGAGAACGATTGAAGCTACGAGCAGGGCGAACAAACTGGTCTCAAAAGTAGTATTGCCGAATGCAATTAACAGATAGCCGGGGTCGCCTGGGAATCCAAAATAGAGACTAACCAGAAGCGCCAGAACGATTGCAAGAAGACTAAAAAGGTATAACTTGACCATAGATTAATCTACCGCTCGCTTGCTGCGAGCTGATTAATCAGTGACAGGGATTGACTCAAGGCAGGTAACACAGGGTCGATGTCGATTATGCGAAGTTGATTCAGTTCATTTGCCAACGCTTGCCCTTGAGCTGAATTGGTCACAGCATAGCGTTGAAACCAATCCAGACTCTTCGCCATAGCCTGCCGGTACAAACTGTTGTCGCGCATCAACAGAGCGAGCTGTGCCTGCTCGAGCATAAGTCGTAGATTCTGTTTAATAAGGTCGTCCTGCCCGGGAGCAAGCATAGCTTCCGGTGTTTCCTCCCACTCACGCCAGACAAATATTGAACCTAGAAATTCGAAGCTGGAATCTAGAAAACTGCTCGCGTCGCTGTTTAGTTGTAGCGGTTGGGATTCAGCGTTGCGCCGATTTTCAAATTCTGTGCGCATGCTATTGAGCAGATCGATGTTCTCCATCTCGAAGAGCAGTGTGTCCAAACGCAGATAGAGACCTTCACGATCCAGAATCTCTATATTTCTCAGTGTTTGTAGATCGATTGCGATCGCTTGTCGCACAGCAAATACACTCGAACTGCCAGAGTCTACAAGCGCCTGATCCGCAATCTCCAGTTGAGAGATTGCGGTAACCACGTCGCCCTCTAACCTTAACTTCTGATTGGCTAGCCCGACTAGGTATTGCCCCTCAAGAATTTTCCAGGCTCGATCTGTCGCATTATTATTCAACAACTGTGCGGCTTCAAGAGCCCCAAGCTGTGCAGTGAGACTACCGATTTCCTCAGATAGCGCCGATTCCAGTTCTCGCACGGAGGAATCATCGAATTCGATTGGCTCGGGAGCGGTAAGATGCGCCTGCTCTAGCTGTGCCAACTGGACGCCCTGTGTGGCGAGGTTCTGATTTAATTGCTGGTTTTCGAGCTCAATCTCGGCCAACTTCGATTGCAGGGAAATTTGCTGATACGCGAGGAACAACACCCCGGCAACTATAGGTAACAGGAAGATGGTAACTACCGCAAACCGCTGCCTTGCGGTCTGTTGTTTTCGAGTCGATCGGCTACTGGCCTTGGCCGCATTGCTCTTGGATATCTCGTCCAAAATTTTAGGTGTTTCTGACTGCTCTGTCACTGTACCGCCTTCTAAGTCGCTAGCTTGAGTATAGCTTACTCTTGATTAGTGCCGAGTTCACCCAACGCGCTTACAAAACTTAGCGGATCGGCGCCACTGGCGCTATGCACTTGTTGATATCCAGCATTTTCCGCCTGTCGTCCAACTCTTTGTGAAGGAACCAAAAGGTTCAATTGCTGTAGCTTCTTTCTATTATCAACCAATAGATGCGTCAGCCTATCCAGTGATTCACCGCTGCTTACAGTTAGTACATTGACACCGGCTTCGAGCAACCTATTGCAGAAGTCTGCGCTCGTGTAATCTATTGGAGTTCGGCTATAGG
>CAJXQP010000102.1 GCA_913058275.1 uncultured Gammaproteobacteria bacterium
CGGCTACACCAGCAAGCAAGACAAAATATTTCTCCAAACATTTAGTTTTGAAGAGTTGAAGATCATTCATGATGAAATTCTGCCCGCACAAGGCGTTGACCTAAATCTCGTGCAACTAATCGGCGACGATTCTTCTTATCCTTGGATGTTCGAAGCAGATGGCATGGATAAACTATCGGCATTCGCCGATGGCGTTGGACCAGAGAAGGGTCTAGTGGTTTCTAGAGACTCTCAGAAGGCGAATATTCAAGTTAGTGATTTCGTGACTAGAGCTCACGCCGCTGGCATGCAAGTTCACCCCTACACCTACCGCTTAGATCCGGGTCAAGTGCCGGACTACGCAGATAACTATGAAGACCTGTTAGAAATACATTATTTTCGTGCGAATATTGATGGCGTGTTTACTGACTTTCCAGATCGTGCCGTGGAATTCTTACGAAACAGGTAAGGTTGAGCTATCTAGGTTTGCAGTTAGAAGTTGTACCGAATTCCAAGAAATGCAGCTCTCGGTGCGCCGGCGCCTAAGAACACAGGGTTGGCAAAGTCTTCGATGATAGGCACTCCTAGTTCGCCCGGCTCTTCGCCCAGCAAACCGAAACTCTCGTATTCTCTATCCAGAAGATTATCTACTTTCGCGAACACTTCCATTTTTTCATTGATGCTGTAGCGAGCGCGCATACCGACAGTGGTATAGCCGGAGACTTCGTCCAGTTGGTTCGACTCATCGCCCCGCAAAATTTGACCGCCATTACTTATTACGTCGAGCCCGATGCTTAGGCCGTTAGTGAAGCGGTAATCACTGGAAATCTTGAATTGGTGTTGGGGTATGCCAGGAATACGGTCACCCGCACGTACTGTTACTTCACCTTCATCGTCCGCAAATTCGTGGTTGGGGCTCAGTGCCTGAAAGTTGTCTTCGAAGGTCGCATCGATGAAGCTGTAGGCTGCTAGCCAGCTGAACGCGAGCCACTTCCCCTGCAAACTAGACTCTATTCCGGCTCTTCTGGTCTCGTCGACGTTCGCGAATAGGCCTGTGGAACGGCCGGTGGTCTGAAATAAGATGTCATTCTTATTTAGAGTGTGAAACACCCCTAGTGAGTACGCGATATCTCCAACGAAGCCGCGTGACCCTAACTCGAAACTCTTAGCAATCACATCATCCAGCGGTGGATCGGCTAAGAATGCATTGGGTAGGCGGCATTCCAGATCCACATCACCTGGGTCTTCGCCTGCCTCTATTGCAAAGGCTACAGCCAGATCGAAGACACCCTCATTGCAGGCAAGCTCGATTGGAGTAGGGGCCCGAGAGGATTCACTGTAAGAGGTATACAAGGTATGGCTGTTGCTAGCCTGCCAGGTAAGCCCTAGCGAAGGATTAACGCGCGAGAAATTATGGCTGCCGTTGAGTTCTGGCCGTACGCCGGACTTGTCGCGCAGCGTAACGTCGGTGTAATTCCCGCGTGCAGATAGTGTTAGAGCCACGGTCGAACTCAAGTCCATAGTATTAGAGATATATAAACTGCTGGACTCAGTCTCTGTATTTATCGAAGTCGCTTCGCTGTCAACGAACGTACCAGTTCCTAGACCTTGCGTCAGTCTGCTAATAGGGTCGAGTTCTGCCAGCTCTAAGACCGAGTTGAAGTTTGACTCGCCTCTATAATACGCGCCGCCGGCAATGACTTGCGAGGTGTAACCCAGAAAATTTCCGCGAATCGTCCATTGGAAATCGGCGCCTACGCTTTGTTGAGCTCGATCGCTAAGATTATTAATTCCCTCGTCGGAAAGAATTCCCGAGCCCGATATATCATCTGTGAAACTCTCCAGATTAAATTCGGTATCAATCTCTAGCATGGAAGCAGTCTGATTTAGGAATGCTTCAAGGGCATCACTATTTGCAAACTGATTGTTGCAGATGTCGGTATCAATAAGGCCTAGTTCTTCGAGGTCATCTTCCTCTATCTCATCGAGAAGTCGTGGCATGCCGCCGAGGCTGCAGACTGCAAATTCAGAACCATCACCGTTAAAAGAGTCGGTCTTGTTTTTTCTGTAGAAAATATTGCCGCCAAAGCTGATGTTTGCGCTCACGTCATGTTCATAGTCAAAGCTGGCCATCTGCATATCGTTCTCGGTTATATCCGGGCCAGTGAAAATAGCTTCCCTATCGAGTGCTAGCAATTCTATTGGCGATGCGCCGTTGCCAATTAGTTCTGATACGCCGTATTGATAGTTGAAGTTGAGTCGTGTCGAATCCGATCGCCAACCAACACTGCCATAGAAATTCAATGCGTCTGAATTAGATTGATCGCGCCAGCCGTCTTCTTGGAAGCTTTCTAAGTTCATGTAGTAGCCGAGTGAGCCGTTATTTCCGCCGACCTCGATGTTTGCTGTGGTACGACCGAACGAGCCCGAGCTAATCTCGAGACTACTGCCCGGTGAGCTAAAACCATCTTTCATATCAATGATCAGTGAGCCACCCAAGCTGTTAAGCCCAAACAATGGATTAGCACCACCAGAGAGAGTTATTGACTGTACTGCTGATTGCGGCAAAAGATCCCAATTCACCGCGTCGCCCAACGGCTCATTGATGCGCGCGCCATTCTGGTAGACCGCCAAGCCCTGCGCTAAGCCGAGTAGGGGCGAGGCAGTGAAGCCACGATATTGTAGATCAGGTTGCATGGGGTTGTTCTGAGCATCGTTGAGCGACACGCTGCTGAAACTCTGTCTGAGAAAGTCTGAGATGTTCAGCGGATTGGCATTCTCTATATCGGATGCGTTGCGGTTCTGAACCGGAAAGGGAATCTTGTCTTTATCTATGCCAGCACCGGTTGGGATTACACCGATGATTAGTACCTCCTCCACATCCTGTGCGAGAGTCAGCGAGCCTGAAGTCTGCAGAACTGCGAATAGCAGTATTGAGGTTGCCGGTTGGGGTTTGCTGCGCATTGGTCTCTCGCTAGAGGGTTTAACTAGGAACGATTTAACTCGCTTGGTGAATCAGACGCAGGATTATAGCAGAAGGTTACTGCGCACTTCAGTCTAACCGAGGATAAGACTCTCCAACGGCCTAAAGACGGAGTATAGCGTGGACTTGCTACTTACCAGCTGCGCTAGATTTGATAGACTCCAAGCTGATTAAATACAGCTAGGAGTAGAGAAGATGGCCACTATTTTAATAACCGGAACGAACCGGGGCATTGGCTTGGAATTCACGAAACAATGCCTTGCTCGCGGTGATCGCGTTATCGCCACATGCAGAGATATCGAGGCAGCGGATGCCTTGAAGCAGCTACGCAGTGATTATGATAAGTTGGAAATTCGGCAGCTTGATGTCTCCTCCACCGAATCAATGCTGGAATTTGTGCAGTTATTGGCTGATACACCGATCGATATTTTCATCAACAACGCAGGAGTTTATGGGCCGCGCAATGCTAAATTTGGTGAAGTAGATGGCCAGCTCTGGGCTTCAGTTCTACAGGTAAATTCGATTGCGCCTTTGATGCTCAGTCAATTGCTTATGCCGAATCTCCGACGCGGCAAAGACAAAAAAATGTTGTATTTGTCATCCAAGATGGGCTCCATCGATGATAATAGCGGAGGCGGATCCTATGTCTATCGCAGTTCCAAGACGGCACTGAATAGCGCGGTTAAGAGCTTAGCCATAGATCTGGCAGGGGAGGGCTTTAGCGCCGCTGTGCTGCATCCGGGCTGGGTACTAACCGACATGGGCGGACCGAATGCCCTGATAGATACAAAAACCAGCGTGACTGGCATGTTGAAGGTGGTCGATGGTTTAGATACTCAGTCTTCGGGCAGCTTCTTTAACTACGATGGCAGCATCATTGCTTGGTAGATAAAGTCAGCCAAGCAATGAAAATCTTGAGCATTGCGCTTAGCGCCTATCTTGCAATTATGCTAAGATAGGCACCTCTTTTAGTCGCCACACATAGTAGTCACAACCCTGTTTGACATGAGCCTTCATCTAAGTTTTCACCTAAGTCGTCACCTACCGCGCCGGATTCTTCTCGCTATGCTTTTTCTTGCCTCGACACTGTCGGGTCAGTATGCGGCCGCTCACGGCGGTGTTGCCTTCCAAGAAGATCTTTGCGTAATCAACATCGATTTTCTACAGGCGCACTTCACAGTTTTTCAGCCGGAGACTAGAGATTCGGATGAATTTTGTGAAGACATTCCGGACGTCTCGCGTTCGGTTTTTGTCATGGAATATTTGCACAATTTGTTGCCGGAAATGCTCATCGACTTTCGCATCATCCGCGACATAAATGAAGTGGGGCAGTATGCGGCTATGGAAGATGTGCTCGCCATAGAGGATCTCGAGGCGGCGACAGTCTTTTACGAGCCTCAGCGTATAGAACCTGGCGGCTTTTATACGGCAAGCTATGAGTTCGATAGCAAGGGCACCTACATCGGCGTTGTCACTGCCGAGCATCCGACAGAAGATAGATATTATACAGCGGTGTTCTATTTTCAGGTTGGTGGTCCCGATTATGGCACCCTACCTCTATTCCTTGCCCTGCTCTTGGCCCTGCAAACAGCCTACTGGTTGAGCAATGGTGGATGGGCCAAATACAAAGCGCGCCTTGCTATGAAAAATCAGAATAACTAGGTTTCGCTACCGTACTATCTCGTACTACCTGAACCTGTCCTATCCGCATCTGCTTATCGTTTCAGTGAGAGGAGATTGCGCCGATAATAAGGTAGAGTAAACTCCATAAGTGTTTCCGGATTTTGGGCGATTCTACGTGAATGCGAAGATTTTAAGGTTAAACAAAGCCGGTATACCGGTAAGCTGGCTTACCCAAGAAGAGACGGCAACCATGCTGGTTAAAGACCTCGTTGTTTGGTCTCTAGGCAGCACTGTCTTCGAGATGCGTGGAGGTATTAATCGCAGCGGTGAGCAATCCGTACTGCGACTGCCGAGTATCGTTGCATGCGACGGCAAGGTCCACGGAAACAGATTCAATCCACCACTCGAAAATAAGTTTCTATTCAGGCGCAACAAGAACACCTGTCTCTACTGTGGCGGCCAGTTTGCCTTAAACGATCTCTCTCGAGATCATGTGCAGCCTCTCTCCCGAGGGGGCATAGACGTTTGGACCAATGTCGTAACTTCCTGCAGGCGCTGCAATAACCGAAAAGCTGATCGTTCTCCCGAACAGGCCAATATGGAACTCTTGGCGATACCCTTCGTGCCGAATCAATACGAGTTTCTCTATCTATCAAATCACAATGTACTAGCCGATCAGATGGAATTTCTGAGCGCGCGTTTCTCTCGCCACATACAACGGTCCTAATTTCTCATTAAGGTAGTTACTCAATCTGATTCCCGTGTACAAATCGAATCGGTAGCACATGAGATTGGAGTTATATTCAACATTAAGGAGGCTAGTTTGTCCTAGTGTTTGTTAGTAGACTCTCAGATAATCGGATAGTAATTCTGTGGTAACTCCCCTAAAGTAGACATCCTTTGGCCTCGAAGCGTTATACGCAATTAAGGCCGCAGTCGCGGACCCGTTCATGCATAGCCCAACAATAAAACACACCACTGGATTTTTCCTGTCTCTCATTGCAGCGATGCTATGGGGTATGCTACCTGTTGCGCTGAAGGAGATCCTCGCGGGGATGGATGCTATTACTATCGTATGGTACCGATTCTTTGTCGCCGGCATAGTGCTCTTTGCCTGGCTAACTATTCAAAGGAAAATACCGCAGGTATTACGACAGGCAGCTCAGATAAAATGGTTTCTCCTGTTTGCGGCCGTCGGGCTTTGTATTAACTACTTCCTCTTCTCTTATAGCCTAAATTTTGTCAACGGTGAAACTAGTGAAGCAGTTATTCAACTCACTACTTTGTTCCTAATTTTGGGTGGGGTCTTCCTCTACAAAGAACCATTCTTCGCAGTGCAGAAAGTTGGAACTGGATTAATTATATGCGGTCTTTTGCTTTTCTTTAACGATCGATTAAGTGGATTTCTCAGTCTTGAAAATAGGGAAACTATCGGAGTAATCATCGTAGTCTTCGCTGCTATAACCTGGACTGTCTATGCGCTGTTGCAAAAGCAACTGCTGAATAGTTTTACCTCGGTGCAGATTTTATTTCTAATCTATGCTTTTTCTAGTGTCGTGCTGCTCCCCTTCATTTCGCCACTAAGCATTTTTCAGCTTGGCGAGATTCAGGTCTATCTGCTGTTGTTCTGCTGTTTGAACACTATTATCGCCTATGGTTGTTTTGCTGAGGCATTGAACTGTTGGGATGCCTCTAAAGTCAGCGCAGTCCTCGCACTAGCTCCGTTGTTCACAATTGGCTCACTGAAGCTTGTCGTGTTCTTCCAGCCCGACTACGCCTTCTCAGATCGATTAAGCATGCTGTCCTTGCTTGGGGCTTTTCTGCTAGTCGTGGGGTCCGCGCTGACCGCTCTAATGCCGGTATTTCAACAGTATCGAGCCAATAAAAGGGCCCTGTTAACAGAGTCGGTGTAGCCTAGGCGCGAAGTCGTTGACTCTGCTCAATAAATGTTAAAAACTCAGTGTTCCAGTGTTTCCACGCCTATAAGTTAATAAGAAGAGCAAACGGATAACATCATGAAACTATTTAGAAGCCTATTCATCGCATCTCTCTCGCTACTGGTCTCCATCACTGCGCTTGCAGGCATCGAGCGTATCGAGATCACCAGCCGAGATACCCTCTCTGATTCGAATGTCGACTTCAGTTATGATTCAATCTCCGGGGTTGCCTACTTCACACTTGATCCTAACGAGGATCTGAATGGTGCAGTCACCGATATAGCGTATGCACCCATGAACGGCGATGGTCTGGTCGAGTATGCTGCTGATTTCAGATTGTTGGTCCCCTCCGTCTCGGTCGCCAACGGGGGTTTGTTGTATAACGTTAACAACCGTGGAGGCAGCGTGTTTTCGCCGGAGCGATCGCTATTACACCCCCTGAGCGGAATGGGATTTACCTATCTGGCTACTGGATGGATCAATGAGCTGTCACCACGAGACGGACGACTGCGTCTGCATGCGCCGATTGTGGGCTCCGCACAGCAACGCATAACCGGCCAAGTTAGATACGAGGTTGGTTCAAGACAGGTAACACAGAAATTAAACATCGCGGGTAACGGACATCTGGCCTATGAGCCAACGGCTGCTGGATTAGCGAGTGCAAGCCTGACCCGACGCCTCTATCAAGATGACCCGCGTGTACCCATTGAACGTTCTCAGTTTCAACTTGAAGTCGTTGCAGAACCGGGCAGCAATCAGCCAATAGTTAACTTGAGTGTTGCTGGCGGATTTCAGCCGGGAATGCTATACGAGCTTATCTACGAGGCACGCAATCCGGTTCTGGCTGGTGCGGGCATGGCAGCCATTCGCGACATGGTCTCGGCGATTCGTTTCGGCGACGCGGCAGATCAACTCGCACAGCTAGGCGTGCCGGAGATCGACAACACCGTTGCTTGGGGTAACTCACAGAGCGGACGACTGCTGCGTCAATTCATGTACGACGGATTCAACGAAGACCTAAATGGCCGCAAGGTATTCGACGGAGTGATTCCCGTTATCGCCGGGAGTGGCTATGGCATGTTCAACAATCGCTTCGCCATGCCGACACGAACTAACGGGCAACACTCGAACCATCTTTTTCCAAATGACCTGTTCCCTTTTACCTACGGCGAAAGTACGGATCCGTTTACGGGGCGCACCGACAGTATTCTCGGCAAAGCTAGGGCGAGTAACACTGTCCCGATGGTAATGCATATTCAGACATCGAATGAGTACTGGGTGCGAGGTGGATCCTTACCTCATACAAACCCACAGGGAACACAGGACGCAGTGCTACCCGAAGAGGTGCGCTTCTATTCTATAGGCGGGTCGCAACATGGCTCCGGCAGCGGACTACCGCGTGCCGCGACATATGGGCAGTTACCGCATAACCCGAATATGTGGGCACCCATCGCAGACTCACTACTCGTTGCCATGTATGACTGGGTAGCAAACGACGAAGCCCCGCCGGCGTCTCGCTATCCGCTAATCGCGGATGGCTCTCTAGTGCCCTCTCACATTGACGGTCATATCAACAGCCGCGCCTGGAATCTACTCAGTGGGGTAACTCACCCTGATGCGCTTTATATGCCTGGTTTTGCCAACTATGGCGATCGCTGGATTACGGATAGAATCGTAGATATTCATCCGCTGACAACTGATATGTATTACAGGACTCTAGTACCCGCAGTAAATAGCAACAACAATGACGCAGCGAAAACAACTGTACTGCCACCACTCACACAGGTGCCTTTGGCAACCTTCGTGCCTTGGAATCTTCGTGCGGTAGGCACGGGCGCGGAGAAATCGCTGGCGCGACTATCGGGCGGCTACATACCCCTGCCGGCAAGCATGGCGGCGGCAGAACACTCTAGTGATCCGCGTACTCCTATTGCTGCTATGTACTCGTCATTCAGTGACTATCTGACGCAATACGAAGCGGCAACAGACTCTCTGATCAGCGAAGGCTATTTACTGCCGGGGTTCAAACAAGATTATATGGAAATAGCTCGCAGCAATGCTTCGATACTCGAATAGTTAAAGTTCCCGCGCAGTAGTGCATTCAGAGGCAGAAGCTATAAACGAGTCTGTCTCTGAATTAGTAACCAACTACCCTTCGCTGTCCGTCGGGTTTTCGTCTTCACTTTCGTTGGCTGAATCTTGCGATTTTTTGGCGCTTTCACGGTACTCACCGCAGCCGCCGATCCGCGACGGGAAGCTTATTCACTGGCCTACTAATTGGCTACAAATTATGTAGTAAGAAGAAGAGTCAAAAAGAAAGCTAAGTATTTTGAAATCCTAATCCGCACAACAACCGGAGTCTAATTATGATTAGAAAATTCACTCAACTAATCCTTCTCAGTTGCCTCTTTTTCATCCCTCTGCAATCGCTACACGCGCAGCTTTCGGATACCGCTAGCTGGACGGCTACAGTGCAAAACGATTTTAGAGTTATCTCCAACATAACCTATCTAAAAGCCAACAACATGGAGTTAAAAGTCGACGTCTATCTTCCACGAAACGCAGAAGGCCCGGCACCTACTTTTATTTACTACCATGGCGGTGGCTGGGTCGGCGGATCTAAGGAGGCAAACATTTTGCGCCTGCTTCCCTATCTGGAACAGGGCTGGGCTGCAGTAAATGCTGTCTCTTATACACATCTCCGAGCCCACGAGAC
>CAJXQP010000103.1 GCA_913058275.1 uncultured Gammaproteobacteria bacterium
ACGTTATGCAAATGCTGCCTATCGATTGGGAATTAACTATCTGGTTTACTCCATGACGCACTAGTGTGTCGCATCAAAATTAGAAAAAGCTAAAAAGTCACAAGAATCAGGACAATAAAAGAGGCTGTTACATGAAAAAGTACTCATTACTCGCTGTATTATTCCTATTCGTTTCCGTAAAAAGTTTTGCGGCTCCCTACGATCACATTCACCTCGCTGCTACTAGCTCGGAAGAAGCGGTTAACTGGTATGTAAAACATTTTGGAGGAGAGGCAGCACGTTTTCTTCGCTCGAATAATACCGACTATCCGATCGACCGTGTCATGTACGGCGATATCGCAGTGATTTTCTTCGGGCGCGATCCAGGTGAAGGCTCGGTTGGCTCGGGTGTCGATCATTTCGGGTTCTCTATGAGCAATGTGGCCGATGTAGTCGCCGGCGTTGTTGCCGATGGGGGGAAACAATTGGGTGATCTTGTCGCCTTCGGCGAAATGCAGATCGGTTTTGTGGAAGATCCTTGGGGCACGAAGATTGAAATCATCGACGATCCGGATTTACGCGGCATGCATCATCTTCATCTTACCTCTCCCGATCCCGAGGGTACACTGGATTGGTATGGCGAAAATTTCGGTGGAGAGCGAGAACTATGGAAGGGCGCATTGCCCGCCTTGGACTACGGCGACGTGCTGCTGTTAGTGAGCCAGGCTAGTGGCGAAGTTGCGCCGACGCAGGGCCGTAGCTTCGATCATCTAGGCTGGAAGTTTACCGACCTCACCGCAGCTGAGTCTGAACTAAAGGGTAACGGCGTGGAGTTTACGATGGACCCTCGCGAGTTTCGTACAATACGAATCGCGTTTGCACAAGGGCCGGATGGCGTACGGATTGAATTGGTGGAGCCGTAGTAACTAGGTTATAAGCAAGTATTAAAAAGACAATAAACAGCTAGTCTGTGGCGTTTCTTAAACTATTCGACCGCGAGAGTTTTATTGGACTCTAACTGAGGGTCGGCAAGGAAGTCGAGTATGAGATCTATGTCGTGCTCGGCGCAGCCTTCACTGTTAGCAAAGATATAGTCAGCAGTGAGCCGCTGAATCATTTGGCCCTTAGCAATCGCGATTTTAAAGTTTGTGATCTCGGTAGGCGGCAGCCCTTTGCTGCGATAGAAATCTGTTAGCAGGATCATCTCGTGGTTACTGAAATTATCCAATAGGATTTGTGCGATCCCATCTTCGAATTTTTCCCAGGCGAATGCCTGTTCGTAGCAGGCTGCTATATCTCTCTTTATCCACTGGGGCAATTCTACATCCGCTGAAATCGCCACGATGCTGCTGTAAGTCCGGATGATATTTCGCGTTTGCAGCAGAGTCATCGATTCGAACTGGCTGGCCACGTTGCTGACACGCAGAAGCCTGTTGGCGTCGCGTATTTCAGCGGCGCCAACGGTGGATGTAAGTAACAAAAAGCTAAGTAGGCTTAAACAGCTAGTCTTCATCGACGATTTCAAATACCACGTTAATGTTCGTCTGGTATTCTACTTCATCAAATGTCGGTGCGACAGCCGGGGCAGCCAGGGACACTGAGCTGCTAGCTCTTCCACCACTCGCGTCCATCGCCATCTCCTGCGCCATCATGGCTTGGGGCATCGCTCGGGCCATCCGGCGAATGCCTCCGTAAAAAAAATTTACCGCCTTCAACTCTAGGCCAAGGCTGCTTTCATAGTAGGCCTTTTGTGCCATGACATCCTGCACGGCTATCTCTCTTACCTGATCTTCGAAGTCGTCTTCCTCGCTGTGCTCGAACGCAGTGCTCTCGAAGACCACCTCGTCGTGTTCGTCTGCAGCCGCGGCCAACAGTTGCAAGTGCTCTTCGCGAGTCACCTGAATCTCCATACGAGCAGACACCTCGAAGCTGTTTGGGTTGCGACCGAACAAGCCGAACTGAGGTGAGCTGGAAAACTTTGAGTTGTTGATGGCGTCCGTAGGGATGCCCGCGGTGACGAATTCTTGGATCAGTTCGAGTCGCAGCGCCTGATTAACCTTCATAGCCTGGCTGAGACTGCGCTCCTCAGAGGTGACGATTAGGCTGACCTTGGCAGTATCCTTGTAAGCCGTTAACTCGCCTTCGCCATTGATATTCACAGTATTGGGCCTAGGGTATAAAAACTCGCGCAGCTCGTCTGGTGTGCCACTCAGTTGTGCCTGCGCTAAGCTGGAGTGACTGAAGCCTGCGAGTGAAGCGGCTGCCGCCGCTGCCAAAGAGAGTGATAGTAATTTTTTCATGATGCTGTCCTTGTGAGAAGTGGCGACTCGATCCGCCGACGTTATGGTCCCTTATATCTTGTTAAAAATTTGTGCTCTGCTATTTAAGTCGCGAATCCTGTCACTATAGTTCTAGACGGCAGTGAAGAGCGTGGAGGCAATACTGTAGCTTCAAACAGCAATTGACTGTAAAGAGAATAAGGTGTCAAATGACAACATGCTGACGTAGATCGATTTATCCCAAATGGCTTAGCCATCTAAGCACGGGTTTACGGCGTATTAGGAAAGGATTTAGAGGAAAACCAATGCATTCCCCCAAGCGCATGCTATTTCTTGACCTTGTATTGTCCATATTCAGACTGAATGGACTCTTAATAGCGGAAGGAGATGACATGACAGAGGCGTTGGGCCTAACCAGCGCTAGATGGAAGGTCATCGGAGTCATCGCTCTTTCCAATTCGGGGCTGACAGTGCCGGGTATCGCCAGAGTCTTAGGTCAATCGCGGCAGGCAGTGCAGCGCATCACCGATGTGATGGTTACCGACGGTCTACTCTCCTATCAGCCCAACCCAAAACATAAGCGTTCGGTGTTAGTTGTGCTCACCGAAGAAGGCAAGACTGCTTATAAGGATCTGCGCGACGTTCAGGATCCCTGGGCGATAGAGAATACTGAAGACATACCCAGCGAAGAATTGGATGCAGGCCTGCGACTAGTGCGTCGCCTCATTCAGAAATTTGATAAATAACCGTGAGTGATTATCGGACCAGACTACCGCGGGATCTTTATACCGCAGCCGAGGTCCGCCTGCTCGATAAGATTACGATCGAACAGTTCGGCATTCCTGGCTTCACCTTAATGCAATCGGCGGCATCGATCGCCTTCAACAAGCTAATGGAAAAATGGCCACAGACGCGCCACGTGCAAGTGTTTGCAGGTGCGGGCAACAATGCAGGCGATGGCTACCTTCTCGCCAGCCTGGCGAAAGTGCAGGGACTGAGCACTGAGGTCATAACTCTGTCGGATCCAGAAAAATTGCAGGGAGATGCGAAGCTCGCTGCGCAATGGGCAGTGAAGCAGCAAGTTGTGATAACGCACTTCTCTGATTTCGATGTTGAGCACGAGAAAGACCACGCCCATCCAGTTGTCGTTGATGCGCTGTTAGGTATTGGACTAGACAGAAAAGTGACTGGTAATTACGCAAAGGCCATCGAATTTATCAACAAGGCAGATCGACCTGTGCTTGCGATCGATATTCCTTCCGGTCTTAGTGCAGACACAGGCGCATGTCTCGGTGTCGCGGTCAAAGCGAATGTAACGGTTACATTTATCGGCTTAAAGCAGGGTCTACTTACGAATCAGGCAGGCGACTATGTTGGCGAGTTGATCTTTCACCGTCTCGATGTGCCCGATCAAGTATTCACCAGCGAGTCTTCACCCAAACCAGCTGCGCAGCGCATAGATATCAATTCGACATCTGCGATGCTAGCGCCTCGAGAGGCTGCTTCGCACAAGGGTAGCCATGGTCATGTATTAGTCATCGGCGGCGATTCTAGTTTCGGCGGTGCGGTAATAATGGCGGCCGAGGCGGCTGTGCGAAGTGGGGCAGGCCTTGTTAGTGTCATTACTCGCTCCGCTCATCGTCCAGCTTTGCTAGCGAGACGACCCGAGGTCATGGTGCTAGGCACCGAAGATGACAACACCAATATCGACGATCTCATTTCCAAAGCAACGACGATCGTGATTGGCCCTGGCTTAGGGCGCGGCAGCTGGGCGCGCTGTCTAATGCAGAAGGCGCTATACGCACAGATCTCAGCGGACAGGCCTCTAGTTATTGATGCAGACGCCCTGCATCTGCTCGCTGAGAAGCGAGAACAAGGCTCGACCGAGAAAGGTACCGGAATAAAAAGAGACAACTGGATACTCACCCCGCACCCGGGCGAAGCAGCAGCACTCTTGAACAGATCAATCAGCGAGATACAGGGCGATCGCTACGCCGCCGTTCGTCAACTGAACGCAACCTGGGGCGGTGTTTGTCTCCTCAAGGGAAGCGGCAGTCTGATATGTACCGCCGAAAAATCGCAGCAAAAACTCTTTCTCTGTAGCGAAGGCAATGCAGGAATGGCAACTGGCGGGATGGGTGATGTGTTGAGTGGAATAGTTGGCAGTCTTGTAGCGCAGGGCAACTCGCTAGAGAGCAGCCTCTGTGCCGGCGTCTGCATACACGGTGAAGCGGCAGATCTCTCCATGCAGGCAGACGGTCAGCGTGGTATGGCGGCGACAGATCTCATGCCATTCATTCGGCAACTCGTGAATCCAGCGTGGTGATTGTTATCTGCTATTGTGCTCTTATCTCCAATTCGCGAATACTATAGCGACCAGGTAGATGTCCAAGGTCGATACGGATTCGGCTCCCAGTTGCAACTCCTTTCAATTCGAATACTATGCGATTGAGACCGACTTCAATGTAGCGCTGCACTGAGTTTTCTTCAGAGTATCCCTGCCCGAGTTCAGTCTCGAAGTAGGCTGCTGCATTGAGTTTTTCATCGTTTTTAATTGTTAGATAGAGCATTGCGTCATTGAACTGTGTGCCAGCTAAGGCCGGTAACATAAAGTAAGTGTCACCTGTCGCCGCGTCAAATTGTAGTTGCCCGCCGTTGTATCTTATGTTCGCTATGTCTTCAGAAAATTCCATGTCGTCTAGAGCCTGCCGATTCAACGAGAAAGGGATATTCTCCTCGACTGTCGAGAGATGATTACTGTTGATATAGCGTATGGCTTCAAGCCGGTTCGGATCGTAGATATCTCTCACGGCGTCTTTCATAGGTGTATTCAGCAAATTTAGGCCAGTAAGAAATGCAACATCATGCTGCACTCCTAACAACTGCAATACAGTAGGTGAGATGTCCAGCGGTGTGGCAAATATTTCTTGCTCAGCAGCAACGCTTGAATTCAGCACATTGAAATACAGTCGTCGTTGATAGCCCTCAGGAAATAGCGGGAATGCATTGTTGCGCATCGCAAGGTGATCGGAGACAAGAATCACCACCGTGTCTTCATAGGCGGGATGCGCTTTGATTTGATCGAGAAATTCTCCCAACAGATAGTCGGTGCAGTGAACCGCGTGCAAGATCGAATTGTCGATCTGATCATATTCACTGCAGCTTGCTGAGGGCTCGCCAATTGGATGATGGGTATCTACAGTAAGTAGTGTCAGATTAAAGGGCTGTTCCGATGCCGCTAGACTAGCAAATTGTTTTAACGCTTGGGAGAATAATGAATCATCATAAAGCCCCCAGCCGGTTACATAATTGGGGTCTTCAATCTCGCCAACTAACTCATGACGACCTAGGGTTGTGTCAAATCCGTGCTCTCGTAGAAAGCTGCCTTTGCTTGCGAAGCTTAGCGCGGCACCACCCATGAATATCTGTTGGTATCCCGCGCTATTTAGCACATCGGGCAAGCAAGTAGCTTTGTCGAGCAGGCGCGAGAAAAGAACTTCATTGCCGCCAAAACTGGATTCATAGAGCAGCGGCGTACCGCATAAGCTGGACACCATCCCGGCCATAGTCCAGCCTGAGCCTTCTACCTGCTGCATATTATCAAGCTGCCATCCTTCTTCGTTCAATGCCTGTAGGTTCGGCGTCAAACCGGGGAAGAGATTCTCATCGGTGTAAGTGGCTTCAAAGCCTTCGAGAAAGACGAACAATAGGTTCTTACCGGCGGTCGCTGTGAATTGCGTATTCGTCAATGCATCTTGTTCTAGGTCTAGCTCTTCCCAAGCTATGGCATCGAGTGAATCTATCCGTGGCGTCAGTACGGAGTTCGCCATAGCCACGACTGACGACCGCAGCCCAGGGTCTAACATTAAGGCGAGAACGAAAAGCCCTGTGAGTGCTGGTAACGAATAGTTAGAGCGTGGTAGTCGATCTCTAAAATAGTAGAAGGCAAATAGTACGCAGACTGTCCAGCTAACTATTAGAAACATTAACGAGTAATAGGCAGCAAGGCTTTCGCGCAGTGTTGTCAGATTGAAGTGGAATAAGTATTGCTGATTAAAGTAGCTACCCTGCAAGTAGTAGCTAAGAAACTGCGAGGCATAATAGAAAGACAGTAAGTAAATTAACACAAAGCCAATGGTGTTTCTGACAGTGCCTTGCTCGATTCGGCTGATAAGCGCAGTGCTGGTAAGAACTATGAGACTTACGGAAACGAAAGCAAAAAAAACGGAGAGAAGACCTCGATCAAGACTGTAATAGTGAGCCCCAGCGACGGGCATGAAAAAAAGGATGAGCTGTATTCTCTGCATCGAGCTCATTGCCGGTTCCTGTCTGCTGGTTTTTTAAAATTCACTTTTTCTGTCCGAATCGAATTTGCTGGAGAAAGACTAGAGGAGCAGCATGCCCCATGTAAACACGACCAATACAAGCGCCACGAAGACTGCGGCCGAGCCTATGTCTTTCGCTCTGCCGGCGAGAACATGAAACTCACTGCCACCCCGATCGATGGTTACTTCTACGGCTGAATTGATCAACTCCATTAGCAGGACAATAAACAAGGAGCCAACCAGGAGCACTTGTTCAACCCGGGATTGGCCAAGCCAAAGTCCCGCGGGTGCAAGAATACAGAAGATAACGACTTCGAGTCGAAATGCTTCCCCATGCTGCAACGCAGCCTTGAGGCCGGCCAAGGAGAAGCCAGTGGCAGCGATTAATCGCGCCATGCCTTTTTTCTTTGGCGGTAGTCGTGAATCTGGTTCAATTTCGCTCATTACAGGGTAATAGTTCCTACGCTTGCAGTGACCAATGGAGGTTATGGAAGAACAAGTATAACGTGAACACTAAGTGCCCACATCCAGTCCAGACCAGCCGAGGTCTTCAACGAGCTTCTTTCGCTGCGGCGGACGATAATTGTCATCGGCCAAGTAGCGCGACTTTACACTCGGGTGGATAATCGTTGGTTTGTCGTCAATTATTAGGGGGCGATGTAGTCGTTTCTTGAAGCGATAAACATGATCTCGGGATTTGTGCGTCTTCGCCTTTATGCCATCGGTTAATTCAGTCTTAATATATGACTCAGCCCTGAGTCCTTCCTTCTCCGCCTCGCCTAGCATCCACTCAAGCGGCGAGTCTGCGGCGATAAGCCCAGTGTGCTTATCGGGCCCATAGGATCCGCCGACATCTGCATGCACGCCCGCGAACCAAACTTGTTTAAGATCCACGCCCGGCCGTGGCGACCATATGGTGGGTTCGAAATCTTGACGTTGCTCATCAATCGCCAGCGCGTGCCGCGCGAATGAAACGTTCGAGCCCATCTTAGTGTCGTAGAATTCATCCTTGCCCTCAAACATGCCCATCAAACTAAATGGGATTCCCAGAGAACCTACCGTGTCCCACACACCCACGAAATGAACATTGCGTGATCGATGACAATGAATAGCGCGAAATTCCTTAGCATCATCGCCATCGGGGCGATTCACTTTGCTAGTGCTCTTATAGATCTTCCATGCCTGCGCAATGTGCTTCGCATCCGGTCTCTTTGGAATTCCGCAGTTATTGATCAGTCCGCACAGCGCTCGCACCGTGTAGGCGCCACGACTAAACCCGAACAGAAAGATCTTGTCGCCACTTGCATAGTTTTGAACGATGTAGCGATATCCGTCTACGATGTTCTTATGAATGCCACGACCGGTCGCGCCAGCACTCACCTTGCTGTGGTAGGAGCCCAGACCCCAGTCATAGAACACGTGTTGTTTTACTGAGCCTGAGAAGGGTTTGATAGAGCGAGCAAGTCTCAAAACATTGGTCGGGAAATCCTTCTCAATGTCTTCCTCTGGTCGGCTCCAGGTGCCGTCTGCGCAGATTACGATGTTGGCCATGTTTTCCCTTCTTCTCTAATCAAAAGTGCGGCGATGCCACCATTATAGTCACTACTATCACCGACAGAACAGGACTGTGTTTGTAAGGATTTTTCGACTAGCGGATCTAGTCCATAAACACCTATTCGTTTTCGTCAGGAGTTAAGTCATGCAGTCCCAATCCCTTTGCTTACGGTCATTCATGTTCTTATTGGCTAGTCTGGCCTTCGCGCACTCAGCCACCGCTCAGTTATTGAGCGCAGCCCAATGTCAGCAATTGCAGACACTGATCGAGTCATCCAGTCTTGGTGAATGCGTACATTGCCCGCGGGTATATGCCGGTAAGCCATGGACGTTGTAACTATCCAACTTACCGCCAGCATGCCAAAGCTCCAGTGACTAACGATTCCGCCGGTAGAATAGAAGGCGAGGTAGAGGCCTGCGAAAGCGCCAATAATGCAACCCGCTACATAGACATGGCCCATCATCCTGTGAATATGTATGTACTTACTTCGGAAGCTAGCATTGAATTACATAGCGCCAACGAAGATGACCGCGCCACCCGCCAGAAAATGTAGCAAGGTTCCGGCCGCGGATGCCTGGGCAATCATTTCAGCGACGAAATCTTCTCGGATAGCTGGAACTAGTGCATTGCCCAATGCATAAAGCCCTATGCCGAAGGCTAGGAAGGTCATTAAGTACCAAGAGAGAGTTTTCGTTATAGTTTCATGCCTATGGCAATGAAATAAGTCAGGTAAAATAAGGCGAGTAAGAATATTTGTACGGTACTGATTTCTCCCGAGGCCTCATTTACTGCTAAGCATAGGGGCTAAAGTCACGACAACTTATAATGGGGTGGTAGATAAGCAAGAATCTTTGCAAATGTTCTGTATTCTAAGTTTTGATGGTGTTGGCGTAGTAGTATAAATGTGTTTCTGTGGGTCGTGGAATTAGGAAAGCTAGAGAGTTTATGAACTGTCTCTTATACACATCTCCGAGCCCACGAGACCGAGGCTGATCTCGT
>CAJXQP010000104.1 GCA_913058275.1 uncultured Gammaproteobacteria bacterium
ATAGTCGTGCAGACAACAATTCCTGCTTCTCGGTAATCGAGGGCATGAAGGTGCGTTTTAGCATGTCGTGTGCCACCGAAGTCGAGATCACTAGCAACAATCCGGCAGCAGTGGAGAGGGCGGCGGCAAGAGCTCCGGCGGTAACCAGTGCGATAACCCAATTTGGCAGGCCGGAAATTTCTGGGTTGGCCATCACCATAATGTCTGCACTTACCGTCAGCTCGTTGCGCTCGGCATCGCCTAGGTATTGAATCCTACCGTCATTGTTCTTGTCGTCAAAACTGATCAGGTTGGTGGTTTCCCATTTTCCAAACCAATCTGGCATAGTGCTATATTCAGCATTGCTAACGGAATTAATCAAATTGGTCCGAGCAAACGCTGCTACAGTCGGCGCTGTAGTGTACAGTATAGCAATAAAAATCATGGCGTATCCGGCGGATCTGCGTGCATCGCGCACATTCGGTACGGTAAAAAAGCGAATGATTACGTGGGGTAGTCCCGCCGTTCCGAACATAAGAGCCGCGGTTATAAAAAAGACGTCCTGCGTGCTTCGCTGTCCTTCGGTGTAAGTGGCAAAGCCAAGTTCCTGGCTAAGCCCGTCGAGTCGATCGAGTAAATAACCACTGCCGTCTATTAATTCTGAACCGAAGCCAATTTGCGGTATGACGTGACCGGTCATCATTATAGAGATAAAGATGGCAGGGACCATGAAAGCAAAGATGAGTACGCAGTATTGAGCGACTTGTGTATAAGTGATTCCCTTCATGCCGCCGAGCACGGCATAGAAGAATACAATAGCCATGCCGATGATCACGCCGGTAGTAATGTCCACTTCGAGAAATCGAGAGAACACGATGCCCGCGCCCTGCATCTGCCCGCACACATAAATAAACGAGATGACGATGGCGCAGAATACGGCAAGCAGCCTTGCTGTCTGGGAATAGTAGCGATCACCAATAAAGTCTGGGACAGTGAACTTGCCAAATTTTCGTAAATAGGGCGCAAGTAGCAGTGCAAGCAGCACATAGCCCCCGGTCCAACCCATTAAATAAAATGTTCCATCCCTACCTAGAAAAGAAATGAGTCCGGTCATGCTGATGAAAGACGCAGCTGACATCCAGTCGGCAGCTGTGGCCATACCATTCGCAATAGGATGAACTCCTCCCCCTGCCACGTAAAATTCTTTGGTGGATCCAGCGCGTGACCAGACTGCAATGCCAATGTAGAGGCTAAAGGACAGTAAGACAAAAATATATGTCCACATTTGAACGCTCATCGTGGTGCCTCCTCGCTATCCTGACCGTCGTTGCTAGTAGCATGCTTGTATTGACTATCAAGCTTGTCCATTGAGCGGATATAAATAAGGATGAGAGCGATGAAAGTCAGTATCGATCCTTGCTGGGCGATCCAGAAGCCGAGCTTAAAACCACCGAAGCGAAAATTATCCAAGAAATCTACCAGCAGGATTCCACAAACAAAGGAAATGAAGAACCAGATGCTCAGCAGCGAAAGAACTAATCTTATATTGGCTTTCCAGAAGGAATCTGCACTGGTATTGGGCATGGCTAACCTCTTTTCGTTGTCATTAGCACAGCCTAATTCATGTCGGCTGCAAGTAGAGTGAACATCTTACGGTGCTGAGCTGTGTTTCCGGTTAGGGTCTCGCAACTGAGTCTGTAGGCAGATCCGCGCAACGGAGGTGCTATGCTGGCTGCCCTCTGCAATTTGAGTAGTGGGACTACGTATGACGCAGGTCCCGATGGAAATTGCTAGTAAGAGAAGAGTTGCCCTTGACGCAGCAGCGTATACATTTGTATAAAATAATACCTATGCGTCACGAATACAAGGTTTTTATGGCGTGAATTTGGCGCCTCGCAGCCATTTTTCACAAAAAACAAAGCCTCGGGCACCGAAAGAGTGACGAGAGATTGAGTTTAACTTGAAGGCTAATCCATAAAAGAGCGCCGATTTATCAGTATTCATTTGTATAATTGCTTGCAAGACTATATTCAATTGTATAACTTAGGACTCACGCAAGATAAAAGCAGTTGTAAATAGCTTATTTTGCAAGTCGAAAACCTTATGTAGAACTGAATAACCGCGTATAAAAAATAATAAACCTAGGGAAAAACCATGTTTAGACGAAATAAGATAAGCAGATTTCTATCACCTTCAATCGCGCTGGCCTTTATAGCCCCAACTGGGCTCATTCCTGCGGCCATGGCCCAACAGGGCATAGAAGAACTAGAGGAAATTATCGTAACTGGTGCTCGTGGTCGGCCACGTACCGTATCAGATTCGCCAGTGCCTATTGATGTATTCAGCGCTGAAGATATAAGTCAGATATCACTAACCGATACTAATGACATTCTTCAGACTCTCGTTCCTTCTTTTAATGTCTCTAAAACTAATTTTTCTGGTGGGGCATACATTCGTCCGGCGACGTTGCGAGGTCTTCAAAGTGACAAGACCCTCGTATTGGTCAATTCCAAGAGACGTCATCGTTCCGCTCTTGTTGACTTGGACGGCGCAGGCGCTCAAGCCGCAGACATGGCTACAATCCCATCAATTGCTCTCGCTAACATCGAAGTGTTACGGGATGGGGCTGCTGCCCAGTACGGTTCCGATGCTATCGCAGGTGTAATTAACTTTATACTGAAGGAGAACCGAGAGGGCGGTTCTATTACAGTAGACATGGGCGAGTATGGTGAAGGGGATGGCCAGTCAGTAAATGTACAAGGGAATATAGGGTTACCGCTAGGTGATGATGGATTTCTCAGCATTTCCGGTGAGTATACAGATGTAGAGCGCACTATACGGGCGGAAGAATATTGCGAGACGTGGTGGTGTGCGGATAGAAACAATCCAAAGTACCAAATATTTAATGCAAGAAATAATTCATCATCGGCATACGAAGAGACAGCATTATTCAGAACAGCTTACGAGAGCGGAGCTCCAACATTTGGCGATACTGGCCGATATTCTCAGCCCTGGGGCCAGCCAGCCTCTGAATCATTGCGTATGTTTTTCAATGCGGGTTTGGACCTGAGTGAAACAAGTGAGTTATATGCGTTTGGTAACTGGTCTGACAGCGAGTCCAATGCTAATTTTTTCCACCGTCGTCCTGTTATCGGTCTCTTCAAGGAATCTCGGTTGGCCGATGGATCTACTTATAGCCCTAGGCAACTTTTTCCTGCCGGTTTTACTCCGCAATTGTTTGGTGACGTGGAAGACCGATCGTTGGTTGCTGGTTGGCGGGGTGAATGGGCTACTGGTCTGACTTATGATTTCAGTTTCCGCAACGGTGAAAGCGAAATCGAATATAACTTGTTCAACACGCTCAATGCTTCTATGGGCATCGAGTCCCCCACGCAGTTCCATTTGGGAAATCTGGTTAACGAAGAAACTCAGTACCAGGCAGATTTTACTTACGAAACTGATTCTGGCGCGGTGTTAGCTTTCGGAGCCAGCTTTTTAGATGAAGAATATAATATTTTGGGAGGGGAGCCTAATTCTCATCAGGCAGGGACTTATGGGGTTGCAGATCCTCATGGTTTCTGTGCGGGTGATGTTGCCACAGCAGCGGGTGCGGCCGTGATATCAAATGGCTCAAGCCTGAATTGCGCTGATAGCTCCGACCCCGTTTATTACGTTGGTCAGGTAGGTGCTAATGGATTTCCTGGCTTTCCGCCCGAATTTTCAAAAAGCTATGGGCGAAAAGGGACGTCAATTTACGCAGATCTCAGTCAAGATGTGACCGACACACTGTTCGTTCAGGGTGCGGTTCGCGCCGAAGACTATGATGACTTTGGATCCGAAGTAACTTGGAAGCTCGCGGCTATACTTAATTTGACTGATAATTTCGCCATTCGTGGCTCGCTCGGTACATCCTTACGTGCTCCAAGCCCAGGTCAACAGGGTACAACTAACATATCTGTTCGATTGCCAAACGGTGTTCCTCAACTCCGAGGGTTGTTCCCAGCCGATTCTGCGGTCGCAAAAGCAATAGGTGCTCAACCACTTAAACCAGAAATGGCTGATAACATTACCTTAGGCTTTACTGCCGATATCGGTAACGTAAACGTAACCGTAGACCTCTACAGCATAGATATTACAGACCGCGTATTTATTAACGAAGACGCGAATTCTGTATCTACAGATTCGAGTGCGGGAGCGGCCTATGACAGGTACCTTGCGCTTGTAGCAACAGGTGTCAACAATGCGGAGCAGTACGGTCAGGTGAATTATTTCGGTAATGCTTTTGATACCACTACCAAAGGAGTTGATGTCGTAGCCACGGCGCCGTTCAATTGGGGTAGTGGTGGCGTAACGAACCTAAGCATTGCTATGAATTACACCAAGAACGATTTCGATAGCCCGGTAAGCCAAGTCAGCACTTTCTTAACAGGTGAGGAACAGGCCGACTTTGTAAATCTTCGACCAAAATTTCGCGGTATAGCAACCGCTCGTCACGAAGTAGATCGATTGGCTGTGATAGGGCGGCTGAGCTATTATGGGGACTATGAAAAAGCCACCACCGGAGGGAAATTGCATCAGGAGTTTGGAGGCGTTCTTTACACTGACCTTGAACTGCAATATCAACTCAACGACACAGTCGGTCTCTCAGGTGGAGCTCGGAATTTGTTAGATGAATATCCGGATGTAGGAAAAACCGAAACCAGCTTTGTTTGTTGCGGAAATCTGTATGGCTTTCAAAACAACTTGGACTGGCAGGGTAGGTACTTCTACGCTCGAGCATCAATGAGTTTTTAGTATTCGCTTATACTCTTTATAAATCGCAAAAATAAAAATCGGGAATGTTCAACGAACATTCCCGATTTTTTTGGGTTCGGTCTTGGCGGGGTTTTCATAATTTTCTGGCCAGGTTAGTTTACGCCTCAATATTTTGCGATTTTTGATTCTAATTTCGAAATCAGGAGGGATCTGATTAAATTTTCCGTATGTTGATGCTTGAAAAGCAGCATAGGCAGATCCAAATGACTTAGCGGAATTCGGGGGGAAGTTTATTATATTGAGGTATAGGCCTCGAATAGTTACTAAAGCCGTTGCTTTCAGTCTTTGAAAAGACTATTTTATACAAACGAATAAATTAAATTAAGCAAGCTGTAATCGAGGGCAAAATACAAACCGGCCTTAAGTGTGCAGATTCTGAAAGCTCAGAGGTTTTGAGGCTTCGATGGTTCTAGCCCGCTTCTTTGTATCGATATTGGCAGAATTCTATTTAAGTAATTTGCCTGCTAGGACAGTAAATTTTAAAAAACTTGGGAGGAAATAATGATTAGGGCTTCGTTGGTTTGTCTAGTTTTTAGTATGACTATGTTGCCGCTGTTGGGAAGCGCGATTGAGGGTGAGATCACGTATTCAAACCAAGTGTCGAGAATTATGCGAGACAATTGTCAGGTTTGTCACCAGCCGGGTGGGATCGGTCCAATGTCCTTTACGAATTATGAAGAAGTCCGACCTTGGGCTCCGCTCATTCGCCTAAAGGTTTTGGAGCGAGAAATGCCACCGTATCAATACGACCATGATATCGGAATTCAAGAGCTGAAAAACGACTGGAGGTTGTCGGATGAAGACATAAATACTATTGTTGCGTGGGTTGATGAGGGATCCCTGATGGGTAATTCCGAAGACTTGCCTCCAGCTAAGGAATTTCCAACGCCTGGTGAATTTTACTTTGCAAAAGAACTCGGCCCTCCAGACCACACCATCAAGTCAGAGCAGTGGGACGTTCCCGCGAGTGGTCAAGATTACTGGTGGGAGCCTAGGGTGCCAACTGGAATTACTGAAAACCGCTGTATAAAAGCTGTAGAGACAATACCATCGGTAGCCGCGAGCGGATCAACACACCATGGTGTCACCACGCTCCTAACTCTAGATGAAAAAGGTGAGTGGGAATGGAATAGTCTTTTATCTGAATTTGCTATGGGAAAGCTTGGGGAAAAAATTCCGAAAGGCGCATGCAGAGTGGCTCCCGCAAATTCTATGGTCGAATGGAGTATTCATTACTATCCCGATGGCAATGCTGTAGTAGACGATCAGGTAACAGTTGGTATCTGGTATTACGATGAAGAGGATGACTTCGACGAGGAGTCGGCTTATTTTCAAGATGTTGATAACTATTACCTTAGCAAGAATGGAGAGTCGGATGATTACCTCATTCCTCCTCATGGGAAGTTGATGACTCAGGGATTCCATTCCTTTGACCACCCGGTTCGACTTGATAGCTGGCAGCCTCATATGCACCTGCGCGGTGTGGCCATGTCTATGGAAATTTTCTACCCGGCTACGGGACGTACTGAATTACTCAGCAAGGTGTCCAACTGGAGTGCAGGATGGAACCATAGCCATACCTATGAAGATGGATTTCAACCACTCGTTCCAGTAGGAGCCGTCATAATTTTGACTGGTTGGCACGATAATACTGCTGATAATCCGTGGAATCCTGATCCGGATCAATGGGTAACTTCGGGCCAGCGAACTGGGGATGAGATGTCTCATGCTTGGATCGCCGTCACCCATCTGGACGAGAAAGGTTACCAAAAACTACAGGCAGAGCGTGCAGACAGCGAAGTGAGAACGGTAGCCACTGATGGGGAGGTTGCGCACAATGATTAACATTAAGCTCTTTGCCTTTCAAACGGTAGCGATTTTGTTGCTGACTCCGATTTCTGCTCTTCTTTTTGCTCAGCTACCAAGTCATTTGCGTGAATATCCGCTTGCCGAACGAAAAGCCAGTGGAGACTTAGTTGCCCCTATATTCAACGGTTGGACCCCTCATGAAGACGGCTCTGTCACTATGCTTTTCGGTTTCGCTAACCGTAATCGAGAAGAGATAGTAGATATACCTCTGGGTCCGAATAATTATATTGAACCAGCAGAGTTCACCGGCGCGCAACCCACGCATTTCCCAGTCTATAACAGGGGCGGTTTTATCGGTATAAACGAAAGAGGAGCATTCGCAGTCACTGTGCCGCCCGATATGGTTGGAACTGAAGTTGTATGGACCTTAAAGTATGCTGGGTACGAGTACTCTGTACCTGGTAGAGCAACCTCTACAACCTATGAAATGAGTGAAGGTGAGCGAGCTCTTGGAACGCTAGCACCTGCAATTAGATTCGATATAAATGGTGCAGAGACTACGACTCGGGAAGGGATTAAGGCATCTAGAATCACTGCTTCGGTTGGAACGCCTGTGAATTTGTCTGCATATATTCAGGATCGAGGCAACCGGGCTAAATATCCTGAGCAGAGTAAGTTGCTTTTCTACCCGTTAACGACGGATTGGGTAATGCATCAAGGCCCAGCTGCTCCGAAATTCGAGCGCTCCCTAATTCTAGACTCAGACAGAGTGGCAGAGGGAATAAACCAACTCAGCGCTGAAGATTGGATTCACGTTCAGACTCTCGCCACGTTTTGGGAGCCTGGTGAGTATATCATCAGGTTGCGGGTCAGTAATTTTGCAGCACCCGATAGCCGCTTCGATAACATGTGCTGCTGGTCAAATGCCTATGTACCGGTATCAGTCATCCAGTGAGTTCCAATCCTTCTTTGTGGGAATCTCCTATGAGCAAAAAGATTTTGCGGTTTATATCATGTGCGCTGTCAGGCGTCGGTTGCTTATTCTCAACACTAACCTGCGCTACTGACGATTATCTTGCTCCTCGCACTGAATGGGGGCAGCCGGATCTACAGGGAGTGTGGAGTTTTTCATCCAACATACCGATGGAAAGGCCCGTGCATTTTGGCGATCGCGAGTTTCTTAACAGCGAAGAAATATCTGCAGCTTTGGTGCAGCCATCCGTTAGTAAAGATAGTGATGCAGAGCAGACGCCTTTGCCCGCGGGAGAAGTAGGTAAGACCTATGATGATTTTTGGAACGAACAAGCTGCAGTAGGCAGTACTTTCCGTACTTCGCACATTGTCTACCCAAAGAATGGGCGTGTCCCGCAACTGCAGGATGGAGTCGCGGTGCAGTTTGGAACTCGAGGGTCCGAAAAAACAGCAGAAAGACCCGCCAGACACCTTGCTCGCGGTATAGGTATTGACGGCCCGGAAGATCGAGGTCTTTCTGAAAGATGCTTGGTAGGTTTTAACGCAGGGCCGCCTTTCACTCCAAGTGTATACAACAACAATGTTCAAATTTTTCAGGACAGAGACACGGTCGTCATCATGACTGAAATGATTCATGAGGCGCGCATCGTTCCCCTTTACGACTCTACAGATGATTTAGTATCTCTTCATGATGACATTCGTTTGTACTCAGGGGATTCGCGTGGATATTGGGAAGGAGATACTTTGGTTGTGGTGACCAAAAACTTTAACAGCCTCACGGCAAGTTTTGGTGGCTTGGCTGCCGATTCAGGATTGCCCGGCACCTCTTATGACAAAGTCTTAACCGAAAAATTCAGCAGGGTGGGGCCTTCTACAATCGACTATGAATTTACGGTTGATGATCCATCTACTTACACTGACAAGTTCACTGGAATAATTTCCCTCGCTGAGATTGGTGGCTTACTTTATGAATACGCGTGCCATGAGGGCAATTATGCAATGTTGTATATGCTGAGAGGCGCTAGGGTGCAAGAAGCCGATGCTCCAGCCACTAACAATTAATCTATAAATGTATATCCCCTTCACCAATTTGGTGTTGGGCAGCAGTAAAAACTTACAGGATTAACATAGGTCAATATCATTCAAGTGGAGTAAGAACATGTTGAACACAGGCAAATTGATGGTAGTTCGAGGATTAATGGCAGCTATGTTGCTGGCAATGGGTGCGCAGGCTTTCGCTCAGGGTTTACCGAATCCTTATCGCACAGTCCCCGGCTGGGCAAAGTTTTCCGATGGCCGGGTAATGGGTGCGGTTGGCGATGTGGCTATTGATCCCGATGGAAAACATATCTGGGCAGTTGTTCGATGCGATGCCCCGCGAGCGAATTTTGGCTACGAATGTGTAGATTCAGATTTGGATCCGATTCTGAAGTTTGATCCCGATGGCAATTTGGTTGACAGTTTTGGCGCTGGCTTATTTATATGGCCACACGGGCTGGATGTTGATTCTGAAGGTAATGTCTGGGTAACTGAAT
>CAJXQP010000105.1 GCA_913058275.1 uncultured Gammaproteobacteria bacterium
ACTTCAGGCTCTACCGGCTCTGCCGCCGCTTCGATGACTTCAGGCTCAGCCTCTGCGACTTCTTTGGTGGGCTCTTCTACTGCAGGCTCTTCTTCAGCGACTGTGGGCGCTTCTTCAGGGACTTCGTCAGGAATGATTACAGTTTCCGGCTGCGTTGCTGGTTCTTCTACATCTGCTTCTACTTGAACCGGCTCTACTCCCTCGTCTACAGGCTCGGGGGATACGATTTCGGGGTGCAGGTTTGCGGCAGAGTTTGTTGAACTCGGCGCAGACACAATAGGTGCCGCTGATGACTCTACAAATGGCTGGGCATCTGTAGCTTGAGCGCTTGTAGGAGGCCGTAATATTGTGCTTATTGGCTGTCTAATCTCAGAAGTTGACTGCTGGTCGTCAAACACAAGAAGATCCAAGAGAATAGTGTGCTCGCTTAGCAATCGACCATTAGGCCAGCGTGTATCGAGGATAAAGCTTAAGTAAGGCTCGCGGACGATTTGCGAGGAAGTAAGAATTACTACGTTGCCCTCAGCGATAGACTCAACGCTGAAACGGATATTGGAAAGGAAACTATCCCGGTCAATGTTGAAGCGCTCAAAATCAACGGTCGAGGCCACAGAAACTCGAATGTCTTGCAGCCGCGTATCGCCTAGCTGAAGCAGCTCTATACGCATACGCAATGGCTGGTTGAGCGCGGACTCGACAGTGACAGTGCCTAGTCCTAAGGCGTAGACCTGTGTCGCCATACTGCAAAGCAGCATGGTCAGAATGACGACGATTTTACGTAGCATGGTCCCTTTTTCTCTCAACAAGTCGCTGGCAAAGCAAAGCCAACTCCTTTTATTACTCTCTAAATCAGCATAACCGGTTAGTAAACACTACTGTCGATATTGCAAACTTATTAAGATTGTTTCTTCACTACAGCTCGCAAGTATTCATTATAAATAGCTTTTTATCAACTCTTCGGCTATCTGAACTGAGTTGAGAGCGGCTCCCTTTCGCACGTTATCGGACACCACCCAAAGGTTAATACCATTGGGAATTGAGATATCCTGCCGAATTCTGCCGACAAAAACTGCGTCCTGGCCCGCAGAATCATGCACGGCGGTAGGGTATCCGCCGTCTTTACGCTCATCTATCACTGTAACACCGGCAGCATTCGCCAATAGATCACGTACGTCCGCCTCGCTAATAGGCTTATGGGTCTCTATCTGGACTGCCTCGGAATGCCCGAAGAACACCGGCACGCGGACACAGGTCGCACTAACTTGAATGCTGTCATCTGCGAAAATCTTCTGTGTCTCCCAGACCATCTTCATCTCTTCCTTGGTATAGCCGTTCTCCATGAAGACATCGATCTGTGGCAGCGCATTAAACGCTATCTGCCGCGGATATACCTTGCACTGCGCCTCCCTGCCATTCAAAAGCTCGCCGGTCTGCTTCGCTAGCTCTTTGACAGCGCTATTGCCTGAACCGGAAACGGCTTGATAGGTCGAGACACAGATGCGCTTGATGCCAACAGCATCATGAATCGGCTTCAGCGCCACTAGCATCTGGATCGTCGAGCAATTCGGGTTCGCGATGATGTTACGGTTCGTGTACTTCGCTATTGCCCCAGGATTAACCTCGGGGATTACTAAGGGAATATCGTCGTCATAGCGAAAATGCGAGGTGTTGTCGATCACAACACATCCCGCCTCCCCTGCCTTAGGGGCATATTCAGCTGAAACACTACCACCGGCGGAAAACAGGCCTATCTGAGCCTGACTGAAATCAAACTCGGCCAGATTAGTCACCATGAGTGGCTTACCGTTAAACATCACCGTGTTTCCCGCCGAGCGCTCACTGGCTAGGGCGAATATTTGGTCTACTGGAAAATTGCGTTCCTCTAGGATGCTCAGCAAAGTTTCCCCTACCGCGCCAGTGGCACCTACCACTGCTACATTGTAGTTAGTCATACGTTTCTCTGTAAATTCTTGAAATAAATAATATTTTCTTACATGGACGGCTAACGAACACCACCGCTGCGTAAGCTACCTGCCTGAAGTAAGGAGCCTAAGTAGTAGTCGCGCTGGTCGTCGTGAAATACCAAGGCGCAGAGTTGCGCCAGTTTTCTTCGAAGCTGCGTATGGTTTCTGACTCTTCGAGGGTAAGCCCGATATCGTCCAGACCGTTCAGCAAGCAGTTCTTACGGAAGGCATCCACAGAGAATTCAATTTTGGAGCCATCGGGCTTAAGGATGGTTTGTTGCTCGAGGTCCACCTCTAACTGATAGCCCTCATTCGCCTCAACTTCAGTGAAAAGCCCTGAAATAATGGCCTTATCGAGGACGATAGGAAGCAAGCCGTTCTTGAAGCAGTTATTAAAAAAGATATCGGCATAGCTAGGCGCTAAGATCGCGCGAAAACCGCAGTCTTCCAGCGCCCATGGAGCATGTTCACGACTTGAACCACAGCCGAAGTTATCCTTAGCGAGCAGAACTTTGGCGCCCTTATAGCGCGGCTTATTAAGCACAAAGTCAGGATTGATTGGCCTCAGGCTATTGTCTGTGTCTGGCAATCCCTTATCAAGATAGCGATGCTCATCGAATAGATTTACACCAAAGCCAGTCCGCTTGATGGATTTCAGGAACTGCTTAGGAATGATGAAATCCGTATCTACGTTTGCACGATCCAGCGGCAGCACCACACCTTTCTCTACTATAAATTTGTTCATTTTTATCTCTTAGCTTTCTGTTTTAGATGGCTTTAATCTAATTCTCTAATATCGACGAAGTGGCCTGCTATAGCAGCAGCGGCCGCCATTGCTGGGCTAACGAGGTGTGTACGCCCACCAAACCCTTGCCGCCCTTCGAAATTACGATTCGAGGTGGATGCGCAGTGCTTCCCCTCCCCTAACTGGTCTGCATTCATCGCCAGACACATTGAACAGCCTGGCTCACGCCACTCCAGCCCTGCCTCGATGAATATCGTATCCAAGCCCTCAGCTTCTGCTTGCCTCTTAACTAGGCCAGAGCCGGGAACAACCATAGCCACTTCAACGCTACTAGCGACTTTCTTGCCTTTTACTACATCTGCCGCTGCGCGCAGGTCTTCAATTCGTGAATTCGTGCATGAACCGATGAATATACAGTCCAGCTTGATGTCCTTGATCGCAGTTCCACCTTGTAAACCCATGTATTCTAAGGCCTGCTGAATATTCCCACGCTTTGTCTCATCAAGCTCCTGCGCCGGATCGGGCACGTTACCTGTAATTGGAGCCACCATCTCTGGTGAAGTACCCCAAGTAACCTGCGGCTCGATGTCTTCCGCCTTTAATACGACTACTTCGTCGAATATCGCGCCTGCATCACTCACCAAGCCGCGCCAGGACTGAGCCGCCTGCTCCCATAACTCGCCGCTTGGCGCGAAGGGCCTGCCCTTGATGTAATCCAGAGTTTTCTCGTCGACAGCGATCAGGCCCGCTCTCGCTCCAGCCTCGATAGCCATGTTACAGACGGTCATACGGCCCTCTACAGACAGTGCCTGGATCGCCTCTCCACCGAATTCGATGGTAAACCCAGTGCCACCGGCCGTGCCGATCTTACCGATTATCGCCAGCACGATATCTTTCGCTGTGCATCCCGGTTTCAACTGACCATCTACACGAACGAGCATGTTCTTGGCCCTCTTCTGCATTAGGCACTGAGTGGCGAGAACGTGCTCCACCTCAGAGGTGCCAATACCGTGAGCTAAGGCGCCTAGAGCTCCGTGGGTAGAGGTATGTGAATCGCCACAGACAATGGCCATACCGGGCAGCGTGGCGCCCTGTTCTGGACCCACAACATGCACGATGCCTTGCCGGTCATCGGTCATCTTAAGCTCGAATATGCCGAATTCGGCGCAGTTATCGTCTAGCGTGCGAACTTGAATCTTCGAAACGGGGTCCTTGATACCTTCTAAGCCCAGCTTCCGCTCTTCGGTGGTAGTTGGAATATTATGGTCAGGTGTCGCGAAATTCGCATCGGCCCGCCATGGCTTACGCCCGACTAGACGTAAGCCTTCAAAAGCCTGTGGCGAAGTCACTTCGTGGATCAAATGACGATCGATATAAATCAGGGCTGTGCCATCTTCTCTTTCTGAGACTAGATGAGTGTCCCAGATTTTGTCGTATAGCGTTTTACTGCTCATTTGTTCACCAATACTGACTTAACAGTTTCAATATTTTAAATTAACTAACATTCCTAGCTATCTGATCTAAATCTATTTATATGTGGAATTAAATAAGCTATTCAGAGGGAGCTCTACTTTAAATTTTCGTCTTACTCGTCGCGCGAGATTTGCCAATCTGGCCGCGATCCCGCAGCAAATGGTCCATTAACACCAAGGCAAGCATTGCTTCGGCGATTGGCGTGGCGCGAATACCTACGCAGGGATCGTGACGACCCGTGGTTATTACCTCATCGGCCTCACCTTTGATATTGATCGACTTACCGGGCAGACGAATGCTAGAGGTAGGTTTCAGCGCAATGCTAGCGAGGATATCCTGTCCGCTCGATATACCACCGAGCACTCCTCCGGCATTATTGCCCTCGAAACCCTCTGGTGTAATCTCGTCGCGATGCTCACTGCCTTTTTGAGTTACGGATTCGAAACCGGCTCCGATCTCGACACCCTTAACGGCATTAATGCTCATCAGAGCCTTAGCGATATCAGCATCTAGGCGGTCGAATATGGGCTCGCCTAGCCCTATTGGCACATTCGTGGCGCAGACATTGATTCTAGCGCCTATCGAGTTACCTTCTTTGCTCAGAGCAGCCATATATTCTTCCATTTCGGCTACCTTGGAGGCATCTGGACAAAAGAATGGGTTGTTCTGAACTTCCTCATAGTCCACCGAATCGATGGCAATTGGGCCCAACTGACTGAGATAACCACGGATCTGAGTACCACAGGTCTCGAGCAGGTATTTCTTTGCGATAGCGCCTGCGGCTACACGCATTGCAGTTTCCCGCGCAGATGCGCGTCCACCGCCCCGATAGTCACGGATTCCGTACTTCTCCCAGTAGGTGAAGTCGGCGTGCGCAGGGCGAAATTGGTCTTTGATCTTGCTGTAATCTTTAGAACGCTGATCGGTGTTCTCGATCAATAGGCCGATGGGCGTGCCGGTAGTCTTACCCTCGAACACACCGGATAAAATTTTCACCGAATCGTCTTCTCGCCTTTGAGTCGTGAAACGGCTCTGACCCGGCTTGCGACGATTCAGATCCCTCTGCATGTCAGCTTCAGTCAGATCCATACCGGGAGGGCAGCCGTCGACCACGCAGCCGAGCGCGGGCCCATGGCTTTCACCAAAGCTGGTTACTGTAAATAATTTACCGAAACTGTTACCTGACATCACTACACTCGAATAAAGAACTTAAATCTGGCGGATTCTTACAGCAGGGCCGAAAAACAGGCGATTGTACACTAATTAAACTGTTCTCTGTACTGCTGTAATTGCCTAGCCGTAAGGGCTAGCACACCTTCGCCCCCCTGCTCGAACTCCAACCAGAGCAGTGGAACCTGTTTGAGACGCTCCGATAATTGAGGATGACTATAACCGACCTCCATCACCAAAAGGCCAGTGCTAGAGATGTAATCGACCGAATCACGTAAAATTTTAAGGGGTATTTGTAACCCATTATCGTCGCTAATGAGCCCCAAAGAGGGCTCATTAGCGAATTCAGCAGGCAACTCATCATATTCTTGTACTGGCACATAGGGCGGATTTGCAACGATGAGGTCGTAGCGCGAATCAATATCACCAAACAGGTCACTCTGAATAGTTCTAACCCGGCCTCCTAAACCATGTAGCGCGATATTCTTCTTCGCGAGATCCAACGCATCACCGGATATGTCCGCCAGATCGACCTCACACTCAGGCCATATCAAGGCGGTAGCAATACCGATGCTTCCCCCGCCGGTGCAAAGGTCCAATATTTTGCCTGCTGGCTCATGCAGTAGCGGCTCGAATTCTCCATTGATCAATTCTGCTACCGGAGATCGCGGCACAAGTGCCCGCTGATCGCAGTAAAACTCATGCCCTGCGAACCAGGCGCGCCCTACCAAATAAGCAGTTGGTATGCGCTCGCCGATTCTGCGCTTTAGAGCAGCCTCTAGCATCGCCTCCTGCTCAGGCTTAAGCTCATTTTGCGCCGCCTGCTCATCAGCAAAATCAATTCCTAACAGACCATAGATGAGGTAAAAAGCCTCATCTAGCGGGTTGTCGGTGCCATGGCCATAACAAAGATCGACAGAGTCCAAGCGAGCAGCAAATTGCTGAATGGTTTCTTGGAGTTTCAAATTGTTCCTCTCGCTTACTTAGGCGAATGCGTGATTGCAGCCGATGATTCTAAACGATACCGTGCCATTGTAATCCAGCAACACAATAAATGACGTAGAGAGTCTTCAACAAGCAAATAATATGCTAATCTCTCGCCAATCTCATGCTGAGATTACTATTTTTATTAATAGCAAGATCAAGACCAGCGTTTCACGACTTGTAAACACAACGTGCTACGGCGGCAATCAGACCCCAAACAATGGTGAACGACTATGGAACAGGCTTATTTAGAAATCCTTAAAAAAATGGGCGAGGACCCTACGCGTGCAGGCCTGGTTGATACACCGAAAAGAGCGGCAAGGGCCATGGAGTTTTTGACTCAGGGCTACTCGATGGATATCGACGAAGTCATCAACAACGCCCTATTCCCTTCCGACACCGACGAGATGGTTATCGTAAAAAATATCGAGCTATACTCGATGTGCGAACATCACATGCTCCCATTTATCGGAAAGTGCCATGTTGCATACATTCCAAATGGCAAAGTCATCGGTCTCTCAAAGATAGCAAGGGTTGTTGATGTCTTCGCTAGACGCCTGCAGATCCAGGAAAACCTTACCAACGAAATCGCTAACTGTATCGTAGAGAAAACCAATGCAGCCGGCGCAGCAGTGATCATCGAGGCGCAGCATATGTGCATGATGATGCGCGGGGTTCAGAAGCAAAATTCGATAATGACCACGTCCTGTATGCTGGGCGCATTCCGAAACAGTCAGTCAACACGGGCGGAGTTTCTTTCTCTAGTCAAATAGGCAGCTTATTTTGCAACTACAAATAGGCTAACGCTGTACTATCTCGACACGCTCTTCGCAATTCCCTCTGGCACAATTTGGTGCCAGCGGACCCACTCCAGCCGCTTCGATTCGCTGCGCATCAATGCCTGCTGCTATCAACGCCTGTCTAAGAGAATTCGCTCTTACCAACGAGCGCTGCATTAATTCTTGAAGTGACTGGCCATCTTGCTTCAGATGCGCAACGACATAGATAGAAAGCGCCGGGTCAGAGTTTAATGCGGAAGCTAGTGACTCTACATCGGCTGGTCCAGCTAGACGGTCGTTCGATTGAAAACTAATAGGGGGGAGAATCACACTTCCCTGCCCTTGCAGTCGCTGCAGTAAATTCGAATCTGCTGCGCCACTTAACTGTTCTGGAATCTGCGATTCTACTATCTCTGCAACTTGTTCTGACTCTTTAGTTCCTGCTGGCTCGACAATCTCTATATAAGCATAAATCTTCCGGTTAACCCGAGTAATAATATACAACGAAAAATACGGACCATCGCCCAGATCAGGATTGGCACGAAAGGCCATGAAATGCTGATTGAGTTCCGGCCCGTAGAGAATACGGTTACTAAATATATCGTTGGCCCAATAGTTACTGCTGCCGCATTCCCTGCCGCCACAGCTATACAGTACTTCATAGTTCTTAGCCGTTAACTGTTCCTGATAAAACGCGTAGACATCCTCGCCAGTAAATTCCTGCGATACTTCGTAGGTAATCTTCGTGACATCGCCTCTGAGCCTCTCGGAACCTTCCGGGATGACTTCTCCGCGAACTCTCTCTAATGCGCCAAGGACGATTCGGTAGTTGATGTCTCTCTGCAAGTCTCGCTCAATAATTTCCGAATCATCGAATCCGGCAATCAGACTGTGATCACTAAAGCCAAAAACGACATCTTCGGATTGTGCAGCGCTCACTACGGGCAATCCCACCAGTAGAGTTACTAACGGCAGGAGTGGAATTACAAACTGATAAGGTACAAAATTCATGGTTATCTCAAAGTTTTTATGGTTCTAACCTGTACGCAATTTCACCGCATCCTGATGCTACAACATCCATAGATACGCAGTGCAGCACAGCGTTGTCTATGTAGCGGTGCGACTCCATAGTGCCATCCACCATCACCGACAGCAAGTTAGACAACAAGGGGTTGTGACTAACAATCAAGAGATGCTGTACATCGAGCCCATCTATGGCATCTAACACGCTATAGACATCACCACTGGGTTTTATACTTTCATCGAGAGTAAGAGCAATATCTGGAAACAGTGTCATCACTGCAGACGCCGTCTGTTGCGCCCTATTGTAGGGACTGCACAGCACCCTATCCATAACTGGGGAGTGCTTCTTGAATTTCTCAGTAATCGAACGCGCCTGAGCTAAGCCGTCCGCGGTCAAGTCTCTTAAAGAGTCTGTTGCAGCTCTGTTTTCTGCTATCGCGTGACGTAACAAATAAATTAGCATCTCAACCTCTTCTCAGGCATAGGCCTAATGCAGCTTAAGAGTCGCTGACACCGTTGCCGCCTGCATCGTTCTCGGGCTTCCCGGTGATTTTGGACGTTTTCTTCGGCGCATTCTTTTTGGCGGCCTTTTTTGGTGCAGCTTTCTTTGCAGCAGCCTTTTTCTTAACGGCAGGCTTAGCTACAACCGTGCTCGCAGCGGACACCTCTATTTCGTGCTTTCCAGCTGTATTCGTCTTCTTGTTCGTTTTCTTGGGAGGCGACTTCTCTTGTAGTGAGTCGTCTTCTACCTCGGGAAGGTCAGAAAATGGGAATGGTTT
>CAJXQP010000106.1 GCA_913058275.1 uncultured Gammaproteobacteria bacterium
GTCTCGTGGGCTCGGAGATGTGTATAAGAGACAGTACTTTTAGTGGCATCAGTGTGATGCACAAGAATTTATTCCGTGACTATCCCATTCAGCCGAGATCAACCGTGCCTCTGCTGCAGGAAGCGATGTTGAAAGATAAGGTAAGCGGCGTCGTGTACGAAGGCCTATGGATGGACATCGGCACGCCGGAACGCCTGAAAGAAATTAATGTCATGTTTGATGCAGACATAAAAGCCAATCCTGAGCTCGGTGAGTAGAATATGTTGACGGCGCTTACAAGCAAAGCCTATAGAAAAGCCTTGTTCAAACGGCTCAGCGGTTTTAGTGCCGCTGCTGAACTGCCCGCTGGAGGCCGTGCCGAGCAACGGTTATTGCGCGCCACTTTTATGGTGTTGGGTCGGCTTGCGAAGATGGATGGCAGGGTAACTCAGGAAGAGATCGACTACGCAGGTCAGATTATGCAGCGTATGGCTTTGGCTGGAGAGAAACGGCGTGAGGCAATCGTTGCTTATGATCAGGGCAAGCATCCATATGCGGATCTGTCGGAGTCGGTAGCTCTGGCTGTGAAAGTTATGGGGCGGCGCAGTGCTCTGGCAAAATTGATTCTGCAAATTCAATGCGAGGCTGCCTATCTGAAGGGAAATCTGCGCCTGAAAGATAAGATGTTGCTAAGGGATGTGGCTGAGCTGTTTGGTTATTCCAAGTCAGAATTTCTAGCTATCGCTTCGGCTACCCAATCCGAGCACTATCAGCGGGCTGAGACGAATTCTCGCACCGAATTCATGAAGCCTCAGGGAAGATCATTTCTGCAGAATGCCTACCGTGTGTTGCAGTTGGAGCCGGGAGTTGAAGACGGAGAGATCCGCCGCGCCTACTTACGCATGATGTCGCGCTACCACCCTGACAAACTTGCCAGCAAAGATGCCTCCGAGGACGCCCTGAAGCAGGCGCAGGAGAAAGCGATGGCGATTCGCAGCGCGTATGAAGCGCTTTGTGGGTTTCGCAATCTCCGTATCTAGCGTCACCTAGTGCCCCGAAAGGCGCTCTCAATCATATCGGTATCCCATCAGGACAAGCCCGGACATTGTCTGTAAAATGCTGCCTTCTAACTCTTCGTAATACAGGCCTAGGCAATGAAAGACTATTTGATCGCTCCCTCCATCTTGTCCGCCGACTTCGCTAGACTCGGTGACGAAGTCAACGCAGTTCTGGATGCGGGCGCAGATGTCGTTCATTTCGATGTCATGGATAATCACTACGTGCCTAACCTTACTATCGGGCCAATGATCTGCGAGGCCTTGAGAAATCACAAAATAACTGCTCCGATAGACGTGCATCTGATGGTGAGCCCTGTCGACCAACTCATAGTGGACTTCGCTAAAGCCGGCGCCTCCTATATCAGTTTTCACCCGGAGGCTACCGGACATGTAGATCGTTCTTTGCAGCTGATTCGAGAGCAGGGCTGCAAATCTGGGTTGGTCTTTAACCCGGGCACGCCAATTGACTGTCTGGAATATCTGATGGACAAGGTTGATGTGATCCTTTTAATGTCGGTTAACCCGGGGTTCGGTGGCCAGAAGTTCATCCCCTCGACGCTCAAGAAATTGCAGCAAGTGCGCGAGCTTATCGACGACAGCGACCATTCTATTCGCTTAGAAGTGGATGGGGGTGTTGGCGTTGCCAATATTCGTGAGATCGCAGACGCGGGTGCGGACATGTTCGTGGCCGGCTCAGCTATCTTCAATAGCGATGACTATGCCAAGACAATTGCCGAGATGAGATCGCAGCTGGGACAGGATCCCGACAAGCATCACTAAGGCTCGGCCCTAATTAGTTTTCCCGATGTTTAGAATAGAGAGACCTGAGTTATCCAATGACTGAAGAGCAATTTCAGAAACTCGCCGAATCTGGCTATAACCGCATTCCCATAGTGCGCGAAATTCTAGCCGACACCGAAACGCCGCTTAGCATCTATCTGAAACTTGCTAAGTCAGAAGGCAACGCCGACACGAATGGAGCGGGTATTGGCGAGCATAGTTATTTCTTTGAGTCCGTTCAGGGCGGCGAGAAATGGGGTCGCTATTCCATTATTGGATTGCCTTGCTCCACTGTGCTGCGTGTTGTGGGCGATACTGTAACCGTCGAGGACAATGGCAAGGTTGTTGAGACAGTCGTTACAAAAGATCCCTTCGAATTCATTGCTGATTTTAAGAACCGTTTTAAGGTTGCTGAACTTGCTGATGGGCAGCGCTTCAATGGAGGCCTTGTCGGTTATTTTTCATACGATACAGTGAGGTTTGTAGAGACCAGCATTGGTCCTTCGACGGCGCTTGATGAGATTGGCACGCCTGATATCTTGTTAATGCTATCTGAAGAAGTCGTGGTCTTCGATAACCTCAGTGGAACAATCTGTTTCGTGATAAATGTCGATCCGAATCAAGAAAATGCCTTTGCTGCAGCTCAGCAGAGGTTGGACTTCTTGCAGGAGCAATTGAATAAGCCGGTTCCGCTACCAAGCCTTCAGGCACCGAAGTCGGTTCTAGACACAGACTTCGCTCATCATTTTTCGCAAGCCGATTATCAACAGGCCGTTGAGAAGATTAAGGACTATATAGTTGCCGGCGATGTCATGCAGGTCGTGCTCGCCCAGCGTATGTCTGTGCCTTTTTCAGGGGAGCCGCTGAACCTCTATCGTGCGCTACGCTTTCTAAATCCTTCTCCCTACATGGTCTACTTCGAACTCGGGGATCATCATGTGGTCAGTGCGTCACCGGAAATTTTGGCGCGAGTAGAAGATAGTAAGGTCACAGTGCGCCCATTGGCTGGAACGCGCAAGCGTGGCAATAGCGAAGCGGAGGACCTTGCGCTTGAAGAGGATTTACTAGCCGATGCTAAGGAGATCGCTGAGCATTTAATGCTGATAGATCTAAGTCGCAACGATTCTGGCAGAGTCTCCAAAACAGGATCTGTCACGGTGACTAAGCAGATGTTTGTGGAGCGCTATTCGCATGTTATGCATATTGCATCGATAGTGGAGAGTGAGATGCTCGAAGATAAAACCGCGTTAGATGTGTTGCAGGCGACGCTGCCGGTCGGAACTCTGAGTGGCGCACCTAAGGTGCGGGCCATGGAAATCATCGATGAGCTGGAGCCTGAAAAACGTGGTATCTATGGCGGAGCCATGGGCTATCTCGGTTGGAATGACAATATGGACATGGCTATCGCTATTCGCACCGCTGTAATCAAGAACGAGAAGTTGTATGTGCAGGCTGGTGCTGGGATCGTTGCCGATTCACAGCCTGAGATGGAATGGGAAGAAACCCAGAACAAGGCAAAGGCTATCGTGCGCGCCGTGCAGATGGCGAACAATGAACTGTCAGTCGAATAATTTCTGTGAATCTACGCCTGATCTCTTAGAGCCTTGTACGCGTCTAGCGCTCTAACTCTACTCTCCTTCAAGTCTACGATAGCCCTCGGGTAATGCTCTCCTAAAATCACGCCGGCCTTTTCTAATTCTGAAGCAGCAGCGGAGCTAGGGTCATGAATAGCCTTGTTGCTCAGTCCGTTTAACTCAGGTACATACTTTCGAATATAGCTTCCCTCGGGGTCGAACTTTGTCGACTGTGTCACCGGATTGAATATGCGGAAGTAGGGAGCGGCATCGGCGCCGCTGCCGGCAACCCACTGCCAACTGCAGCTATTATTGGCAAGATCGGCATCCAGCAGACAATCCCAGAACCAGCGCGCTCCCTCTAGCCAGTGAATCATTAGATTCTTCACCAAGAATGAGCCTACGATCATGCGCACTCGATTGTGCATAGTGCCGGTCTGCCAAAGCTCTCTCATGCCGGCATCAACTAAGGGGAATCCAGTTTGACCCTGCTGCCAAAGACATAGGCTCTTCTGGTCCTTGACCCAAGGGAAGCGGTCGAATTGCGATTTCATGTTCTGCTGACAAATATGCGGGAAATGATAGAGCGTGTAATAGGAGAATTCCCTCCACGCCAGTTCGCGGATAAAGTGTGCGGCCTGCTCTTCGTTCGAATCTATGTCGCCGGCCTGTTTGACCACGCTCGCGGCCTCTCTAGGAGAAATCTCTCCGAAGTGAAGATGCGGCGACAGCATTGATACGCTGCGCTTGGCCGGATAGTCTCGGCCATCGCGGTAGTCGTATAGACCGTTCTCTGTGAAATTCTGCAATCGCTGTCTCGCGCCCAATTCACCGGGCTGCCATTGTGATGCGATCTGTTCATACCAATTAATTTCGGGAAGCAGATTCAGATCATCTATGCGGTTTTTGCCCTGAAGGCATTTCACAGTATCGAAATTGGCATTGGCTGCGGGGCTAGGTGCGGCAGGAGGGTTGTTAGCAATCGCATACTTATAGAAAGGTGTGAAAATTTTGTAGGGAGTGCCGTCTTGCTTGAGGTTCTCCCACGGCTCCCAAATCAGGCTGCCGTTCGAACTGGTAGCTGTTATTCCGTCCGCTGTGAGTTGCTCCTTGATAAGACTGTCTCGGCGTATTATCGAGGGCTCATAACAGCGATTCCAGAAGGCATGACTCGCGCTATGTTCTCTAGCAAGTTGAGGCAGTAACTCGGCGGCATCCCCGCGCAGAATCCACAGGTTTCCCTGTAGAGATTCATTCAAGGCAAGTAGTGAGTGGTGAAGCCACCAGCGAGATGCCCCGCCTATGGACCAATCATTGCCTTCATCCAGAATGAAGACAGGTAGTACTCGCCCTTGTTGAATGGCATTGAGAAGGGCGGGGTTATCGCTAAGGCGTAGGTCCTGACGGAACCACATGATGACGGTGTTGGCTGGCATGGTTTCTCTAAGAGTTGATATTAGTTTTCTTTGCTAATGATACGTCGAACTCGGCTCTTGGGATCATTATTGCTACTCAAGACAGAATTCACTTGGACTGTTAGAATGGCGCTCTTAAATTTTTGGGTGTAAGGGGGTTCTCTCAGTGCTATTAATGATCGACAACTACGATTCCTTTACCTATAACGTGGTGCAGTATTTTGGTGAGCTAGGTGCCGATGTACAAGTATATCGCAACGATGCGATCTCGGTAGAAGAGATAGAGGCTTTGAACCCTGCGCAGATTGTCATTTCTCCTGGGCCCTGTACGCCTGCGAAGGCCGGTATTTCCATGCCGGTTATCAGTCATTTCGCCGGCAAGATTCCACTCTTAGGTATCTGTCTCGGTCATCAGAGTATCGGTCAGGTTTACGGTGGTGAGATCGTGCGCGCTAAGAAAGTGATGCACGGCAAGCTCTCCCCAATCCATCACAGCGGGCAGGGCGTATTTAAGGATTTGGCGGAGCCCTTTACCGCGACGCGCTATCACTCATTGGTCGTCGATGCGCAGCAGCTTCCCGATTGCCTGGAAGTGACGGCATGGACCGAGAATGAGAATGGAGAGCGTGAGGAAATAATGGGAGTAAGGCATAAAGAGCTTGCAGTAGAAGGGGTGCAATTTCATCCAGAGTCTATTCTTAGTGAGCAGGGCCATGCTTTGTTAAAGAATTTTTTAGACCAGAGCTAATTCACTATTTCTCACGAGATATCTTCGTTTTTAGAACTCAAGATCAACAGTTCATATTACGGTACCAACTAATGGATATAAGAACAGCCATCAAGGCAGTTACATCGGAAGTTGATCTAGACAGAGATCAGATGATTGCAGTCATGCGCGAACTCATGTCGGGTCAATCTACCGACGCCCAGAATGCAGCTTTCCTCGTCGGCTTGCAGATGAAGGGCGTAAAGTCGTCCGAGATACTCGGTGGTGCAACGGTGATGCGCGAATTGGCCGCGAAGGTGCGGCTAGCAGAGCACCCACACATGGTCGATACCTGCGGAACCGGTGGTAGTGGCTCTAACAAGTTCAACGTGTCCACGGCCTCGGCTATAGTTGCTGCTTGCGCTGGAGCTAAGGTAGCAAAACATGGCAATCGCGGAGCGACGAGCAAGAGTGGCAGCGCCGATGTGCTGGAGGCGGCGGGGGTCAATCTCACATTGAGTGCTGCGGATGTTGCCGCGACTATTGAGCAAGTGGGAATCGGGTTCATGTTTGCGCCGGCTCATCACAGCGCCATGAAGCATGTGATTACAGCGAGGAAGGAAATTGGAGTTAGGACTGTATTCAATCTATTGGGCCCTCTGACAAATCCGGCAGGCGCGCCCAATCAAATTATCGGGGTGTTTGATGCCGCTTGGATACCTTCGCTATTAGAGGTATTGAAAGAGTTAGGCAGCAATCACGTGTTGATAGTGGCTGCAGAAGACGGGCTGGATGAGATTAGTATCGCTGCTACATCGACAGTAGGCGAGCTGCGTGATGGAGAGATATCACTGTATACAGTCGAGCCTTCCGATTTCGGAATTGAGCGCTATGCAGACTATTCCATGCTGCAGATCGATAGCGCTGAAGAAAGCCTGGCGATGCTGAAGGATGCGCTTGGCAATCGAAATCAGGCCGCTGCTGATATCGTCGCCCTAAATGCAGGCGCTGCTATCTATGCGGCAAATTTGACAGATGACCTAGCCGGCGGCGTTGCCAAGGCGCAGAGTGTTCTGCGCTCGGGTGAGGCTTTAGCTAAGCTAGAGCAATTGGTCGAGTTCACTCAATCGCTGAAGAATTAGATTGGTATCATAATAAAAGAGCATCATAGAAGACTTTCCCGCTAGAGCGAGTGTACATTGTGTCTAAAGCTACAATTCTTGAACAAATAGTCGCGAACAAAGAGCTGGAAGTAGCAGCGGCTAAAGTGACTGTTTCTCGCGCCGAATTAGAGGCGAGGTTCCCTCCAATCGATCAGGCAAGGTCTTTCTCCAAGGCGATGCGTGAGCGTGTGCAGTCTCAGCAGGTCGCCGTGATCGCGGAGATAAAGAAGGCCTCGCCTTCGAAGGGCTTGATACGTGAAGACTTTCAGCCCGCGCAGCACGCTGCTGACTACGAGGCGCATGGTGCGACTTGTCTGTCGGTGTTGACCGATGAGATGTTTTTTAAAGGGTGTAACGAGTACCTGCTGCAAGCCAGAGCGGCGTGTGGGCTGCCGGTTATCCGCAAGGATTTCATGATCGATACTTATCAGATCGCCGAATCGAAAGCGCTAGGTGCCGATTGCATCCTGCTCATTGTTGCTGCGCTGCAACCCGCGCAGCTAGTCGAGTTGGCAGACTACGCCAACGAGATCGAGATCGACATTTTGGTCGAAGTGCATAATCAGTATGAATTAGAGCAGGCTCTGCAGCTTAGTACGGATTTGATAGGCGTCAATAATCGAAACCTGCATAGTTTTGAGACGAGCCTGCAGACTACGTTGGATTTAACTGCGCAAGTGCCAGCAGACAAGATACTCATTACAGAGAGTGGTATTCATATGCGGGATGATGTGATTACCATGACAGACGCAGGGATCTACGGGTTTCTGGTAGGAGAGTCGTTTATGCGCGCGGCCAGTCCGGGAGCGAAGTTGAAGGAATTGATGTTTGGTGAGTAGGGTTCAGCGAATAGAGCCGATGCAGCTGAGGCTTAAGCCCCGGTAGTGCAGATTCTATCGCGTACCAAAAACGACTATTGTCTTACCGCTAACACTTATCAGTTCCTGTTCTTCGAGGGTCTTCAAAACTCGTCCAGCCATCTCTCTGGAACAGTTCACCAGCCTGCCAATCTCCTGCCGAGTAATCTTAATCTGCATGCCATCAGGGTGAGTCATGGCATCTGGCTCTTTGCTCAAATCGATAAGGGTGCGGGCGATTCGACCAGTTACGTCATAGAAGGCAAGATCGCCTACTTTGCGTGTTGTATTGCGCAAGCGATGCGCCATCTGCTGACCGATGGTGAATACGATCTCTGGGTGTGAGCGCGTGTAGGTATTGAAACTCGCATAGCTGATCTCTGCCACCTCACAGGCGTTTCTAGCACGACACCAGGCGCTGCGTTCTTCCGTCATATCGAATAGGCCCATCTCGCCGAAGAAGTCTTCGATATGTGGCGTAATGGCCATGAGTGCCACTGATAAAACTCCTACTTTTTCTAGCGAGTTAAATGTGTATCACATTTTAGTTACAATTGTGAGATACCCACCACAATAACAGTTGATGCGCAGAGGCTTCCGAAGGTGCTGATGCTCACCGTAATAATTGAGCCACGATCGCGCCAAGTTTTGTAATGGATCCATTGTTATTGGTGGTGTTGCGGCGCTTTTCGCTAATGTTAACTATGTTAACCTTGCCCGCCATTCCCTATACTGTCTCGGTTACCGTCCCGATTTTTTTGATTCGCGTCTAGCGATATTGCCGATATTTTTTGCTGCTGGAGCTTTGATGTCGGAATTTTACTACCCTATATTGCAAGGTAGGGCCTACATAGGATTAATTGATGAAAGCGAGAGTGAATTGGGTTGAAAATGTGATGTTCGTTGCTGAATCCGGCAGCGGACATGCGGTAGTGCTTGATGGTGCGGCGGAGGGCGGCGGCCGGAATATGGGCATGCGACCTATGGAGCTGATGGCCCTAAGTGTCGGCAGTTGTTCATCCTACGATGTTGTGACGATCTTGAAGAAGGCGAAGCAATGGGTAACCGCTTGTGAAGCGGAGGTCACCGCGGAACGAGTTGATGGCACGCCAGCCACCTTCGAGTCTATTCATCTGCATTTCAAGGTCACCGGTTTTGATCTCTCTGAGAAGCATGTGCAGCGTGCAATTGAGCTTTCGGCGGACAAATATTGTTCGGCATCGATCATGATGAAAAACGCCGGCGTAAAAGTCACCCACGATTTTGAAGTGCATGAGGCTGAGAAATAATAGTTGGGGATTAGTTGGTGAGTAGAATTAGCTAGAACCTGAAGGCGTGATCAGGGTTGAGTCAGCTTAGATCTGTCTCTTATACACATCTGACG
>CAJXQP010000107.1 GCA_913058275.1 uncultured Gammaproteobacteria bacterium
GGTCTCGTGGGCTCGGAGATGTGTATAAGAGACAGAAGTAGCACAGTCTGCTCGCCACCGTCGATCTCGCGTGTAACTTCAATCTTGCCGTCTTTTATTTCGGCTTTACTAGCAAATGTGCCCTGCGGGTAATTACACAGCGCCGCAAGCATTTGTCCTACCTGATTGTTATCGGTATCGATGGACTGCTTGCCCACAATGACCAGGTCGATACCTTCTTTGTCGACTACCGTCTTGAGGATCTTGGCAACCGCTAGTGGCTCAACCTGCTCGTCAGTCACAACGAGTATTCCTCGATCGGCACCCAAAGCCAGTGCAGTACGAATTTGCTCCTGGCTAACTTGAGGCCCTACCGATACAGCAATGACTTCATCTGCCGCACCCGACTCTTTGATTCGGATCGCCTCTTCAATGGCAATCTCACAGAATGGATTGATCGCCATCTTGGCATTGGTAAGATCGACGCCAGTGCCGTCGCCCTTAACCCTAACTTTAACGTTCGCATCAACGACGCGCTTTATCGCAACAAGAATCTTCATGGATTCTCCATAGTAGTGTCTAACAAGAATGGTTTAGCTTTTTATCACTGTAGTCAACTAGGTCGAGCTACAGAAGATCCTTTTCACGGCCCGAAAAAAGGTGGCAATAATGCCGTTTTTAGCGGTTTAGGTCAACTGAGAGAGTCATTTGTGCAGCCATATTTAAGCCTTGAGCTACATCGAACCCCGCTCATCGAGGATAAAGAATTGCCCTCCGCTCCAGATACCCATACCCGGCTGTCCTGTTTCGCCCTCTCCAGACACTGCAAGGTCAACTAGGCGATAGAAAACAGCACGATTTATTAATGCATCCAGACCGCTTCGCACATGGATACTGGGATGGGGCTCACCACTATCAGGGTCTACTTGAATATTCAGCAGATGTTCTTTCCCAGCCACGACCTTCTCACCTGTATTCGTGGTAAAAGATAATCTCTGCTGACGCCCTTCTCCCTCAACATCCATATCCAGAGCCACGAAGGGGCAGTCTTCGACTTGTATCCTAACTTTCTCTGCGGGTGTTACCAGATAGAACTCGCCATCGTCTGCGATTTTTAGAACCGAGGCGAAAAGCTCAACGAGCGCCGCGCGGCGAATCGGTTTTCCTTCATGGATCCAAGTGCCATCTTTTGCGATGACCATATCCATGTCGCCGCAAAATGGCGGATCCCACAGGTGCACCGGCGCTGGCCCGCGACCCTTGATCTTGCGTACCATATCGAAGGGGTCGACAGTCTCGCCCTCGGTATTACTACTATCATCACTACTATCGCTTGAGATCGCTCTACTCCCAGACTGACAAGTTCCAGCTGCTTAAATGTCTATCACTGCGTTAATAATACGGCGTGCAGAGTGTTACCGCAAAGCCCAGTACGTTATGAGTATTGCTTGTCGCCATCCTAGGGCTGAATAGGCCTAAGTGTTACACTTCATTCTTACGAAACCGCTCAATTGCCGATTCTCCTAAATACGTGCCTGTACCCCAATGCCTCAACTACTTCGTGAACCAGAATTCAAAGATCTATTCACTCAAGATCTGCCACTGATAGACGTTCGCGCACCGATGGAATTCGAACACGGCGCATTTCCTAACGCCACTAACCTACCACTGCTTTTAGACAACGAACGGCATGAGGTAGGGAAGAAGTATAAAAATGCAGGCAAAAATGCGGCGATTAACCTAGGGAATGAGCTCGTCAGCGGCGAGAGCAAAGAACTACGGCTAAGTAATTGGCAGAAATTTCTGCACGCGAATCCTTCTGCTGCAGTGTATTGTTTCCGCGGCGGGCTACGCTCTAAAACAGTGCAGCAATGGCTGACCGATCTGAGTATCGATGTGCCGGTGATTGAGGGAGGTTATAAGGCACTGCGGTGTTACCTGATCGATACAATAGAAGCGGTTAGGCTAAGCTCTCAATTCATGATCATTGGCGGCAAAACAGGAAGCGCCAAAACACACCTGCTCAATTCGCTGAATTTCAGCGTCGATCTCGAAGGACTAGCCAACCATCGTGGCTCTGCATTTGGAAAGCGTATTCAGGGACAGCCTAGTCAAATCGATTTCGAGAATCAGTTGGCTATCGCCCTACTAAAACTACCCTTCGAGAATGCCCAGCAACTCTTTCTTGAGGATGAGAGCAGGTCAATCGGCTCGATGTCTATTCCGAAAGAATTCCATGACAAAATGGCTGCCTCACCTATCGCCATCCTCGAGGAATCTATGGCGGCCCGGGTAGAAACAATCTACAAAGACTACATCTACTCCAATTTTCAGGATTTTCAGAAAGATGACGCAGAAGCTGCGCAGAAAAATTTCTCGGAGTTTCTCCTAGGGAGCCTAGAGCGAATACAACGCCGGCTCGGAGCCGAGAAGCATACTGAACTCCATGCTGTAATGGAGCAGGCGCTGACCCACAATGATCCCGCCGAATCCGAAGCGCTACACCGACAGTGGATAGAACGGCTGCTATGCGACTACTACGACCCCATGTACGAATACCAGATCAACAAGAAACTCGATCGCGTCATCTACCGCGGCAGCAGAGAAGAGTTCTTGGCCTGGGCGTCACATATCAACAGGCAGCCGTGACTCATGGCCATTCGTCGTTTTGACATCGATGCCTTACTACCACTGCTTAGCAATGGCTTCACGCTACTAACTCCTAACAATCGAGGCGTGGACGGAATCCTACGCGAATACGCGAATGGTTTTCGAAGTAGCAGCGAGAAAATAAAGACTTGGGAGCGACCCGCTGTATTTGCAATCGATATCTACATCCAACAGCTATGGCAACTCGCTGCCTCTCAGGGAATAGCCCCCTTCAATGAGACGCAACTGCTAGGTCGCTTCGATGAACAAGAAACTTGGCTACAAATCGTACGATCAAGCTATGAAAAATATCCGCTTCTCAATAGCGAAGAAACGGCAAACTCTGTCGCGCGAAGCTATCGATTCTTTCAACAATGGGACGTTGCTGCGAGCTTTGATCCGGAACGTTATCGCAGCGCAGTCGACTTTCAGACATTTCTAGATTGGAGCGAACAATTCCAGGCGCGCTGCAAAAAAATCAACGCCGTTAGCCTCAGCGACGCCGGCAGGATAATCGCAAAGCATATCAAAGAGATTAAATCGATACTGCCGAGCAAGATCGCGCTTATTAATTTCAATCAGCCTCCCCCTCTGTACGTAGAACTAATCGATGCTCTAGCCCTGGTTTGTGAAGTTGAATGGCCTCGTGTTGGAGCCCAAGACCCACAGTTGGGCCCGGTCTTCGCAGATAGGGACAACGCGTACCGCTGTTTCCAAAACAACAGCACAGAGATTGATGCTTGTATCGATTGGTGCCAGGACAAGGCCCGCGAATTTCCGGACTCACACATCGGCATAGTAGTTGACCACAGCCGTTCTTTGGAGCCGCCGATCGAAGAGGCGCTATTTAGAAACAGCAAAGCCAGCAATAACAAGCATTTCGATATCGCCGATCATCTTAATCGCTATCAGAGTACAGAATCACTAGACGAGCTGCCAGACTTTAGCGTGGCTTTGTCGCTGCTTGCGCTCAATCGTGAGCTGATAGATAGCGAACGTTTCTGCAAGTTACTGCAGCTACCAAACCTGCTTGGTGAGGAGGAAGAACCGCAGGCACGCATTGCCCTGGAGATAGCTCTTCGCGGGAACACAGAAGCCGAGGTTCGCCTCACACAGCTACGTTCAGTCATGCTGCAAGACAATCGTAGTCATCACTGCCCTGCCCTAGCCCAGAATTTACTCGCCTTTAACGAACTCGCTAGGCACGAACACAATCATCAGTCGTTACGCCAATGGCTGCAGCTATTTAGCAATCAGTTACAATTGATTGGCTGGCCAGGCAACCCTTCAGCTGAACACAATCAACAGCAAAGTTTGCTTTGGCAGCAGTGCATTCAACGCTTTGCAGCCTCATCGAAAGTACTAGGCAATATTTCTCTAAGCAACGCTCTAGCGAAGTTGCAGACTTATCTGAAGCAATCAAAGGTAAATCTAAACTTTGATGACCGCAGGCAGATTTCCCTAATAGATGCGGAAGAAGCGCAGGATCTTCAGTTCGATCACCTTTGGATTCTATCAGTAGATGACAGAAACTGGCCGCAGCCAATCAACCCTGTGGCGTTTCTTCCCTATAGCCTGCAGCAAGCGCTGGAAATGCCGGGAAGCTCCAACCAACAACAGTTAGGTACCGCGCTCACGCAGCTGGCTGCACTTCGCAAAAACACTACAGCAGAGCTGGTGATTAGTTATCACGCGCTAGAAGAAGAACTCACCATTCGGCCGAGCGCCCTACTAAAAGAGATAACCTTCGAACAACCGAATGCTACTGAAGTGATTCCTGAAGGGCATTCAAGCAATCAGATTACTAACAATCTAGAGAGGTATGAAGAAACACTTCACATCCCGCTGACTAGCGACGAAGGCGTGTCCGGAGGAACTGGCTTGTTAAGCAATCAATCTAACTGTCCGTTTCGAGCCTTCGCCAGAAATCGCTTGAGGGCTAAGGGACTCGATGAATTTAGCTATGGCCTGAATTCCTTGGTTAGAGGAAACGCCTTACATAAAGCGCTAGAGCATATCGGCCTGCAACTAGGTGATTCCAAAACACTGCATAGTCTGTCCCCTACCGAGACAGAAAAAATGACCGCACAAAGCGCAGAGATGGCTATCGACTATCTTAGAAAATATCATCCTGAGACAATGACTCCTGCCTTCTCGCTGCTTGAGAAAGGCAGGTTAACGAATTTATTGGAGGGCTTTCTGGCACTGGAAAAACAGCGCAGCGAGTTCACCATCTTAGATAACGAGAAAAAAGTTTCCTGGCAACATTCAGTGCTCTCACTTGATTTGCGCATAGATCGCGTCGATCAACTAGGCGATGGTTCTCTCGCTCTGATCGACTATAAGACGGGAAAATTCACTAACTACAAATGGTTTGATGAAAGACCAGATGACTTGCAGCTCCCGCTTTATCAAATTGCTGTCAGCACAGGCACCGACCAGCCGATCAGCGCCACGCTCATCTTTCAGCTCAATGCCGAGAACATAGGACTGATCAGCCCTATGGAGCTAAGCGACTTTGGCGCGCAGGTAAAAGTCAGCAGACAGGCGAAGTCATTTGAAGGCGGTTGGCCCGCCCTGCAAAATTACTGGAATAAGAGCATCCATAAGCTTGTAGAAGAATTCGAATCCGGCCTCGTAGCCGTCGCTCCAACGCGAGGAGCTACTACCTGCCAATATTGCGACCTCGGCCCGCTGTGCAGAATAGCCGAATCAGAGCAAAGCGAGATACCCTTAAGCGAAGAAGAGATATGACGACCGCGGAAAAGCAGGTAGTCGACTTCGATGCGCGGCAGAACGCATTGGATATCACTCGCTCCATCGCCGTACAGGCCCCTGCAGGCTCAGGTAAAACAGAGCTACTCAGCCTTCGCTTTCTAAAACTACTCGCCGTATGCCAGCACCCAGAAGAAGTGCTAGCTATAACGTTCACCAAGAAGGCCGCCAATGAGATGGCGCAAAGGATTCTCAATACACTCGAATGGGCACAGCAGGTCGACCCAATAGCCATAGAGACACAGTTAGATCGCGATAAATATGAGATCGCCAACAGCGTATTAGCACAAGATGCAAAAGAATCTTGGCAGCTGCAGCAATCACCAAACCGGCTGCGAATTCAAACCATAGATAGCTTCTGTAACTTCCTCGCAAGTCGGCTACCGATACTTTCCCATTTTGGAGGGCCGCTACAAATAAGTGAGCAGATTGATGATTGCTATCACCTAGCTATTCGAAACTGTCTAAAACTACTGAACGAAGACCTGCCAATCTCCGCTGCCATCGGCAAGTTGATGCTGCACTTCGACAACGACAGTGAAAAGCTAGAATCTCTCCTAACAAATCTCTTGAAGCAGCGTGAACAGTGGATTGGCGATATTGTGGGCGTTGCGAGCTTTCCTGAGCAAGCCATGGACTATCTCGCAGCAAATCTATTGTAACTGATAGATGAATCCATCGAGAGCGCGCAATTGCTATTGGAGCCTTACACCGCCGAATTAATGCCGCTACTACGGTACGCCACTACAAATCTTCGCGAGGGGGATATCGATTCTGATCTGCTGCTTTGCAGCGACCTAAACGAACTCCCGAAATCCAGCCATACATACCTGACTACTTGGATCGGCCTGACTAAACTGTTTCTTGTTAAGTCCGATACGGCATTTCGTAAAGATGTTAGAAAAGACGTCGGTTTTCCACCGCAGTCAGGCAGCAAAGAACAGAAGGCACTTCAAAAGGAAAAGAAGGACGCGATGAAAGCGCTGCTGCAGTCGATGGCTGAGTCGCCTGAGCTTTTACAGGCGCTGGACTATCTGCGCAGACTTCCGCTACCCAATGATGACGAACTCTCCTGGGACTTTCTCAACACACTGACCTTAGTGCTTCCAACCCTAATGGCTCAGCTGGAGCTGGCGTTTACGCAAAAGAACAAAATTGACTATCCACAGGTAAGTTTGGCGGCACTAAGCGCGCTAGGCACTGAAGAGAATCCTACAGACCTGGCACTTAGCCTCGACTATCAGATCAAACACATACTGGTTGACGAGTTCCAAGACACGTCATCCTCACAGATGGAATTGCTGCGTAAATTAACCGCGGGCTGGGAAGAACGAGATGGACGCACACTCTTCGTCGTAGGCGATGCGATGCAGTCTTGCTACGGGTTTCGAAACGCCAACGTAGGCCTGTTCATTAGGCTACGAGAAAATGGCATGGCTCATATCCCGATCACCGCGATAGACCTGTTAGCGAATTTTAGATCCGACAGCGGCGTAGTAGACTGGGTAAACACAGTATTCTCCGGCGCCTTTCCTGAACAGAACGACATCTCCCGAGGCGCGGTAAGTTACTCGCACTCCCATGGGGTACATGCAAAAGACATCGAGACTGCCGTATCGACTCGCATCTATCAGTACGATGAAGACGGTAAGACTGAAGCCTATATCGAGGAGGCTGCGTATATTGCAGATGAGATATCGCGCCTTCGCGAGCAGCATTCCCAGCGCAAGATAGCCATACTCGTGCGCAGCCGAGGCCACCTAGAATACATACTTCCCGCACTTCGTGAGGCGGAGATCCCCTGGCTCGCCAACGAGATTGACAGACTCAATACGCTGCCGCTCATCACCGACCTGATTAGTCTAACAGGCGCCGTATGCAACCATGCAGACCGACTTTCTTGGCTAGCTACCCTCAGAGCGCCATGGTGTGGAATCTCTCTAGAGGATCTGCATGTCGTAGCGAATTTTGGAAATAATATCAGCGTGTTTGAAAGCATGCAGCAGCTGTGCGCCGACAAACAGAACACGCAACTCAGCAGCGATGGCCTACTACGCATAGTAAAACTAACGTCGATACTGCAAGGCGCTCTCGGCGCGAAACTACTGACTAGAATAAGCCGCGTAATTCGTACTACATTTAGCGAGTTAGGCGGCGAACTAATTCTTCGATCTGATTCAGAGCGCGACAGCTTAGAAAGATTCTATGAAATTCTAAAAAACTCAGAAGCCGCGGGCAGACTCGAGAACTTTTCCGAATTCGAATCTAAGATAGAGAAGAGCTTCGTCTCCAGCGGCGCATTAGCAGCTGATGCCAACCCTGTTCAAATCATGACGGTTCACAAATCTAAGGGGTTGGAGTTCGACCATGTGTTCTTGCCGGGACTCGCGCGAACCAGTCGCTCAGACGATAAGTCGCTACTACTATGGCATCAGCGACTGAACCTACAAGGCGAGAATAAACTCTTCTTAGCAACGCTCTCTGCTACGGGAAGCGAAGACAATAACCTATATAACTTGCTGCGTTTCGAGAAGGCTGAAAAATCGCGGCTAGAAAGCACCAGACTGCTATATATAGGTGTGACTCGGGCCATGAAGTCGGTTTACCTTTCTGCCACATTAGCTGACAAAGACGGCGAGACGACCGCTCCCGGCTCTCGCACGCTGCTCGCTACCATCTGGGACAACCTCAGCCAGGCGTCGGTCGACTACCTACCGATACGCTCCATGAGCCTGCCATTCAAGCAACAAGACCCATTGGCCACACGCCCGTCTCTGCTACGACTACCGGCAGACACATTCATCGCCAACGATTCGGCACAGGCATGCGCAGAGACTACTGCCGTACAAAACGACGACTCCGCACAGATCGAACTGACTGTAGTCAATCAGCTACAGATAGAAGTTGGCAACCTTGTTCACGAGGCACTGCAGAATTATCTAAACAACCATCAGCTTCTCGATACAGCTAACCTTGCAGGCCTGAAGAATTACTGGAGAAGGCGACTGAGCGCCTTCTCATTCGTCAGCGGTGAAATTGATATTGCAATGACGAAGCTCGAACAATCCCTGCAAAGCACCCTGCAGGATTCGGAACTGCGCTGGGTATTTGATCACGGACAAGAACAAAGCGCCGCCGAACTAGCACTACAGAGTTATGCAAGTGGCTTCGTGCACACACACGTAATTGATCGCACATTTATCGATGGCAATGGCGTGCGCTGGATCATCGACTACAAATCTTCGCAGCCGTTGGGAAAGCAATCATTGGAGAGCTTTCTCGCCGAACAAGTAGCACTCTACTCCGGCCAGCTGAGCCGATATAGAAGCCTATTTGAGAATGAAGATAATAAAGGCGTGAAGACAGCACTGTTATTTACCAGCCTGCCGAAACTAGTCGAGTGTTAATTGCCGAATCAAAGATTTAACAGCAACTGATTAGCAGTCACATATCCTGTTCGGCAATCGCGTATATCCCCGGAGCGT